>NZ_JARVRY010000013.1:0-210800 GCF_030209485.1 Novosphingobium sp. fls2-241-R2A-195 | reverse complement strand
GCTGACTGCGCTTTTGCGCGCCCTCATCGCCGCCTGGCTATCCCCAGTCCTGCCCGAAATGGGCGCTGCCTGAAAGCAGCGTACCAGTTCGATAAACCCCTCACGGCACATCGGACGCAATCTACCCGTCGCCGAAACGAACATCGCATTGTTCACGGCCGACACGCTCAGGGGGCCGAGGCCGGTCAGCGCCCGTGCCAGATCCCTGTCGTACGCCTGCAAGCGCTCGACCTCCACTCGGCTCACATCGAACTGCGAGCCCAGGATAGTGTCTCGCCCGATTCCGCCCGCAACCGTGTCAGGTAGAGCAGGTTCACGAAGGCCGAACCGTCTCGCCGGAAATTGATGATCGGCGCCCTGGCCGACATGGTGTCGTCGTTGTGCAGGAAGGCGCGGAACTTCGCATGGGCTTGCCCATCCCGCGTATCGCCCTGCAGGAAGCGGCAGTTGCGACCGATCACGTCGTCACCGGAATAGCCGGTCAGTTCGCTGAAACGCTCATTGACGAACAGAAGCGGATGATCCCCCTCGATAGATGCCAGAGCCAGCGCCATCGGCAGCGATGCCAGAAAGTCGCGTAGTTCCGAGGGAACCGTTGTTTCCATCTCAGGTCAACTCCAGCCGAGCAGGCTGAAATGCGTACCAGACCGATGCCGTAAAACGCAACGCCGAGTCGGGAAATTCAAAGTCTTGGCGCCTTGTCTGCGCTCGGCATCCCACATTGGGCATAACGAAAAAGGGCCGCGGTTTCCCGCGACCCCTTTTTGTAGCCGAAACTCTGAAAGCGATTAACGCTTCGCTAGTCCGAGCCTAAAATATTATAATGTAATATCAAATGGATAATAACAATTTGGATATGTACGTGTAAGAGACGTGTAAGAACATTGAAAATTATCGTGTATTTTCAATTCACTAGAGTGAGCAGACATAAATACGGTATGAGATTTTACGAGTTCGCCACAGCCAAACCCACGAAGCCGCGCAAGCCTAAAAAGCCCATGACGCCTGAGCAGTCGCTGATTGCGGCGAGAAAGCGCGATGTGGACTTAGCGAAACAAGCCATGCAGTCAGTGAAGGATCGCCAGAAGCAAAAGAAGGATGCGGAAAAGGCTCGCCGCATCTCCTACATTGGAAAATTGCAGCCGCGATCAAACTGATCATTTATTCGCCTTCAATCTGGAAGGCAGACTCCCATTCTACCCACATATATCCATCATGCGCGGTGTCGATGCTGTTCAGGCAGGCCGCTTTTGGATGGATTGCGCGATCATCGCTTCGCTGCAAATTTACTATGTAGATAATTCCTGATCGGCGTGGCGGCGAGACCGCATTTCACGAAGAGTGAGGACGCGAAAAGGGGATGGCGACATTGCTGCCTCCACCCCCTTGGCGCTTTTACGCAGCCTGAGATACCTCATTGGAGCTTCCTCCGCTTGCGATCGCATCGACTTCCGCGTCAGCTTTCGCACGCTTGTCAGCTTCAATCTTGCGCCCCTTGCGGAGTGCAAGCTGGTCGAACTGCTGGATTTTGATGTCATCGTAACCCAGCACGACAATCTCGTCGCCTTCAACCTCGAACCACAAGAAACCGTTCTGCTTACCCGCAGGCACGCAGTCAGGCCGCTTGATGCGAACAACGTCAGGATTGACGCGGCTCAGACCAATTCGCTTGAGGCGATCAATCTTTGCGTCGTCCTTCGTCCTGCCATTCGTCGCACGGTCCGCAGCTTCAATACCCTTGAGATGCGCGCCATGCTGAGGGTCGTTAAACGCCTCAACATATGCGGCGACACCGCTCGCAGGGATACCGTTGGTCTCGAAATACCTGAATGAACAGGCATACTTTTCAGCGCTGCGGTTCAGCACGAATTCCGTCCTTGCGGAGTTCCAACGGCCATACAACAGCTTCGTGACGGGCAACCAACGATTGCTCTTTTCAGTAGCCTTGGGGATGCCGCAATCCGTGAGGATTGCTTCATAGGCCGTCTGGTTCGTTGGGGCCAAGATGCGCTGGGCAATGCCATACGCCTCCTGAATTTGTTCCCAAGTCACCTTATGGCCTTGAGCCTCAAGGCTCCTGATCGTCTTCTCGTCGTCATCCACTCGCGTGGTGAACTGAGAAACGAGGTTCAATAAAGTATTCTTCACGTCTTCTGTGCTCATAAAATCTCCTATGTCTGAGCGTTGCAGCGCTGCCACTGGCGGATGCAGGTTTGACCCTGCGGTTGTGGCAACGCCTGTTCTCCATGCAGCCCATCGTCACGGCATTAAGCCAATGGACGGACACGCATTTGCAAACGCGCTGCTTGCTCTCGCGTTGGATTTTCCTGAGCATTCAAAGAGCTATCGCGACAGCCACCACTACAGTGACCGACGCGAACGATCAGATTAGGCAGCGACCGTTAACAAGGCGTTGCCCGTTACGGCGGCACTCAGATGGAAAGCGCTATCGCGCCGCCCCATTTTTTGCTGCTCCGCAGAAGCCACTGAGAGATTGAAGTCGCTGACAACTTATTATCATGGCATGAGGTTGGGCTTGCCCAACATCATGCTGTGCAAGTGGGAAGCTATCTTGCGCAAGCGCAGCGCAGCGGAAGATATTTTCCATTTGCGCGGTCTCGCCATTGCGTCTCGCCGTTGACGGCGGACTTGTGGGTTAGGCATCCCCCCTACTTTTTGTGGCTTTACTCAGCCGCTTTGCTCCGCATCGCGGTTCGCAAATCCATAAAAACGAGGCGAGAAGCGCAAAACGCCTTGCTGGCGCAGGCCTTTTGCACTCCCACTTCCCTCATTTTTAACCAATTCCTCAATTCCTGGCGTTACGCAAACCCATATCTAAGATAATTATCGTAACATTTCAGCAATTTATGCTGGTGCCGCCGTAACTGACGGAGGCGATCATTCAGGAACTGAATTTAAAATGACGGCCACGCCCATTCATTATGTAAACGCGGGTGCAGGATCAGGGAAAACGCATCAGCTTGTCGGCCACGCTGCCACTTTAGTGAAGACACAAAAGGCCAAGGTGCTGATTGCCCAGCCTACCAAAGTGCTGATTCTGCAGACCCTCGCGGAAATCCAATCCCGATTCCCTGACGTTACCGCTCAAGCCATCTACAATGCAGGCGATGGCAAACCCATAACGCCTGAGATCGTTGAGCATATGGGACAGGCAGACCCACACAACGGGCAAATCCTGCTCATCACGCACGAGGCATTGAAGCGTCTCCCCAATGCCTATCGTGTCCATTGGGATCTGTTTGTCGATGAAATTCCCGCCGTCTTCGAAAATGTTTCACTCAGAGTGGCCAAGACGCACAGCCATCTGACGGACTTGCTCGATCTGGAGGACATCACGGACAAGGTTGCAGCGGTGAAAATCCGTGAGGGGTCCAAATCCCAGATGGAAGCGCTGCGGGTCAACAAAACCGGCGATCAGCTTCTGGGCCTGTTTGGCGAGATTGCCACACACCTACTCGACGAGAATCGCACTGTGATGGTCGAGACGGCGGAATTCAATGCGCTGCTCAATGGCAAACGGCCAAAAGGTGAGCTGAATTTCTTCTCGCTGCTTCGCGCGGAGGTTGTTGCGGACTATCGCTCTGTGACCTTCATGGGCGCGAATGCGACGGAAACCGAACTTTTCATCCTGTGGGAAGCCCTCAGCGAGGCTCAGTTCGTGGAGCATCCGCAACTGTCCAAGGGATTGCGCTTCACGAAGCATGACAATGGCCACCGCCTTACCGTCAATTTCCTGTTCGAGCATGAATGGTCGATTTCGCGCTCACGACGAGTGGACCCGCAAACGGGCAAGACGCTGCTGGAGGCGGTCGGGCATTTTGTGCAGGACCATTTCGCGAAACGGCGGTTCCTCTGGGTTGCCAACAAGGCTGCGGAAATGCCGATGTTCGACCAGAACGACCGCCTGCCTGCGGTAAGCCACGGCCTGAACAAGCCCCATTTTCAGAACTGCAACGCCGTGGTCAGCCTGATCGCGCTTGTCCATAACCATGCCAGCGCCAAGTTTCTGGGCATGTTAGGATTGACTGACGCGCAGGTCCGCACAGTCATCTGTTACCAATCGGAATATCAGGCGATCATGCGATGTTCCCTGCGTGATCCCAAGGCCAGCGGGCCCGTGACGGTGATTGTTCCCAGCCAAGCAAGCGCTGCTTGGCTGGCCAGCAAGTTCGACGGCTGCATGATGACCAAGCTGGAAACGGGGCTGGATTGGGAGCTTGGTAAGGCTGGCCGTCCAAAGGCCAGTAAGTCGCCGAAAACCGCAAAAGAGCGGATGCGGGCCATGAGAGAGCGCAAAAAGTCTATAAACTCGGCTGAATTGGATATTTTGTAGTGAAAATAAATGTTGAACCTCAGAGCAATTTTCCAAATATAAATCATGATTTGGTCATCGATCTTGACGAAGACACATTGGGTGGAGATATTTTAATAGATTTTCAGAAAATAATTGCTGGATCATTCGATCCTGACAGTCCTGAATCTATTGACAATTTCGTCGATTATCCATTTGACGAATTCGGAAGAGGCTTTGTCGTAAATTGGATATACGATTGGGATTATCATCAGTATGTAAACGATTTTTCACAATTGACCCGTGAATATACGTTTTACATTAAGATTTTGTGCGGAAGCAAAGAGGAAAAGGAAGCGATTGAATCGGCCATTACTTTGATGAAGGAGGCGCTCTAATTCTCATTGCCCGAGGTGGCGCTTTCACTTCGAGTGAAGCCAAAATCAGGTAGTCCCTGTCGTGACAGTCGCATTCCGCGCTGCGCCTGTCACATTCAGGTCGAATTTCGCCAAAAATGACATCAGATGGTCAGGCTCCAGATTCAAAAGTGACAGGAGCACATATGATCGTCGGCTATGCGCGCGTCAGCACCACGGACCAGAGCCTTGAGGTCCAAATAGATGAACTTGCTGCCCACGGCTGCGACCGCATCTTTCAGGATCAGGCCAGTGGAACCAGCAGGGCGCGTGTCGGGCTGCTGGAGATGATACAGTTTGTCCGCGAGGGCGATACAATCGTGGTCAGTAGGCTGGACCGCTTCGCCCGTTCGCTGACGGACCTGTTCCAGCTACTGGACGAACTGGGCCGCAAGGGCGTCGCGTTTCAGTGCGTCCATCAATCCATCGACACCAGTAGTAGCACCGGCAAGCTGACGCTCGCGATCTTGGGTGCCGTCGCGGAATTTGAGAACGACATTCGCAGGGAGCGGCAGCGCGCTGGCATCGCGAAGGCGAAGGCCAACGGGATCTATGTGGGGCGTAAGGCTGGCATTGATCCAGCAAAGATCAAAGCGCTAGCTGCTGAAGGCATGACGGCAGGGGCGATTGCGAAGGAAATGGGCTGTCACCGACAGTCGGTTTACCGATTGCTCGGCAGTGGATCTTCTTGATCAGCCTTGACACTGATCGATTTAGCTGTTGATCAATAACTTATGTGCGAGAAGCACTAGCCAGCAGGTAGCGGCTTCACTTTGCGGGGTTGCGGCGGCGGTCGTGACTCACCATGCAACGGTTTCTGACTACTGCTGCCTGCTGGCGAATTCTTGGGGGAAAATATGGAGAGTTTGCTGCTCACCGCTATTGAGAGCGAGGCAAAAAAGCGGTTAGCAAAGTACTCACGTGACTGGTATTACACGCACAAATACCGGAAGACCTTTACAAAAAGAACAGGCAAAAAGGCGAAAGGCGGCGCTTCTGTCACTCCAAACTCATGGAGTCACCACCCGCATTTTGATCCGCGATACTGCATCAATCACGCCAAATTTTTAGCGAAGGGCATATGGGCCGCCTTGCAGGCGGGAACATACAAACCAATAGCTTCTCTGCGCGTAGAAATTCCGAAAGCCACAGGCGGTTTCCGCACTATAGATAGCTTTAGCGTGCCAGATGCAGCTGTAGCGAAAATTTTCTTGAACAACTTACGGCAGCGAAATGCGAAAATTTTTTCGGACAGCAGCTATGCTTATCAGGTAAATAAAACCCCCCTGGACGCGGTCATCAAGCTGAAGTCTGCAATTTCTTTAGATATTGCTTTCATTAGCCAGTACGATTTTTCATCGTATTTTGATTCAATTGACCACAAATATCTTGATAGTATTCTATTCGAAAAAGGTTCGTTTCTTACAACAGAAATGGAGCGCAGCCTTCTACGATCAGTTTTGACCCACGATTTTAAATCGGTAAGCGGGCAGCTTGGGAGCCGTGACTGCGGTACGGCTCAAGGCAATAGCCTATCCTTGTTTATCGCCAATGTGGCTGCACATCCACTTGATGATGAACTCGGCAGGCTAAATGGCACATTCGCACGCTTTGCGGACGACTCTGTTGTAGTCAACACATCATACGAAGATGCTTTACGCACTGCTGAAGCATTCCATCGCTTCGCTAGAAAAAGTGGTGTAAAAATCAACGCCTTGAAATCCAGCGGAATTAGGATGTTCTCTGACTCTCCAATGGAAATGGCTCATATCTCTGAGTTTGAATTTCTTGGATACAGATTTACTAAAGGCGGGTTGTTTGTAGGTGAGCGCGCTCAACGTAATATAAAGCGCCGCTGCTCAACAATCATATATAACAATTTGCTCCTCCATATGCGCCGAGCAAAATCATTGAATGAGAAAAGGATCGGCAAAAAGTTCAAGGATTGGGACCTTGTAACATGCATAAATGAGTTGCGATCTTACATTTATGGCGGATTATCCCAGTCATCGATTGACAGAACTTTAAGTAGCAAGGCAACGATTAAAAATATCTCGGGCGCTGTATCGTATTTTGCGTTAGTCGAAGATGGGAGCGTATTTAGGGAGCTGGACGGGTGGCTGGCAAACGTCCTTCAGCGCGCATACAAAGCGCGCATCGACATTGCTGCAAATCTGCCAAAGAAACGTGCCATTACGCCTCTAACATCTGAGCAGTTAATTGATGGCGGCTGGTATAAATTTTCTGGGATTTCGATGGAGACGAAGCTCCCCAGCTTTTTCTCCGCTTGGCGTGCTGCTAGAAAAAGCTGGTCACGCCATGGCTTGGGCGGCATCGATCCTCAAGGAATGGGATATGCGTATCCATGAGCTCTGAAATAGAGTATTATAAAAATCTAATCAATATAATGCAAAAAACGAGCGGAACTCGATTTAGCGCCGCGAACAATCTGACCGTTCGCGACAGATTTAGCGTTGCAACACTATCAATACTGTCGATATTTCTTATCGCAATATCCGTAATTTCGCTGGTGTCATCCGATGCCTTTGGAAGCGATGGTGCAAAATTCTTTGGTGCTTTATCCGTAATCGCGTCAGTTTGGATTCTAGTGATAACGCTATTTGACTATGCTTTAAGTCGTAGCGTCTTAGCTTTACGACTGCATCAAAATGCAATTCGGATAAACCAAAGAATGCGGGCGATGGAAAGGGAAGTTGCAAAACCAATGCCTGATATGGAGGCGCTAAGGAATTGGGCAACCGATTACGAAAATGACATTGCGGATACTGAGGTTAACCATAGTCCTAGCGACTATAAAATTTATCTCTTCAGCAAGCAAAAGCCAACAGGATGGATTACTAAAATTTGGTATCCTGTTAGAAATTTTACATTCTCAGCATTAGTTTTCTGTATATCTGTTCCTTCAAATATCTTGGTATTATTGGTAGTGATTGGTGCCACCGCGTGGTACGTCTTTGCCCATCAAGTTTAGGTTTGGTACCGCTCAAACGCGGTAATTCGATCAACGCTAACTGTCGCTTTTTTAACCCCCAAGGTGTCAGTTAGCCAATTCACTAGATCACGGGCGTCCACTTCAGAAAAGTCGCCCGTCCATCTGCCAGCCTTGCCTTCTTGCCCCGGTTTCCAACGGAAGCCACGCTCTCTCAATGACATTCTCAATTCAAATGGCGCAGAGAATGCTATCCGCCATTTCACTTCACGAGCAGATGCCAACAGGTGCTCAAATGGCGTGTGCGGAGCATTAGTAGAGGTTTTAGTTGAAAGCACTTTTGCTAACGCTCGGCAATCATCGAGCGCCCTGTGCGCATCGAAAAACCAGCCTGAACTATTGACCAAATACGCGAGCTTCGTGCCTTCATATCCGAGAGTTTTCCAATCAACTTCAGTGGCAGAGCATGCCCACGGCTTATTGGCAAATATCTTAGATATTTTCTCGCAAAATGGCCGATCAAAAGAAGCATTATGAGCGACAATTAAGTCAGCAGATCGAATGAAATTTTCTATCGCATCGATATCGAACGACTTCCCTTTAATCATCGTATCATTAATGCCGGTAAGGCGCACAATTTCCTCACGCAGCGGGGAACGAGATTCCTGAAGCTGCGAAATGAAATTCAATGGCGTTAGCAATTGGCCGTCCGCTCTGTAGGAAAATGCAATTCCAGCGAACTCGATTACGTCGTCTCTATTAGAATCCAACCCTGTCGTTTCAGTATCAATGATTGCTACAACGCGCTCTTCGGGAAATGCACTGCGGCGTTCATAATCCAGATCAGGGAGGCGCCGCAAAACGCGATACTGGCCGCTGCGCTCCAGCGCATCTGCATATTCTTCAAATGGTAGCGATGGGTCCATTGGCTTCTTCACTTGCTATAATGATTGGGTAGCAGCGTTTCCGCGTTGTAAAAAGCACGGTTGGACATTTTGGTCGACCTTCCGAATGACGATGCCATCGACTGACCTTGACCATCACGGCCAAGGAGTAATGAAAATGTCGATCCTGAAGACCCTCAAGCTGACCGCTGCCACCCGCAATGCGCTCCTGACGCCGGAGCAGGTGTTACGCGGCAAACTGATCGGTTTCCTCAACGAACAGAAGGCGCTCGCGGAAGCAGAAATCAGCGGCACGGCGTTCAGCGCTACCAAGCGCGTGACCCGCATCAACGAAGAGGGCGAGAAGGTTCGCATAGATGCCCCACGTCATGTCCGCAAAGGCTGGTTCACGGATGCCCAGGGCAAAATGTTCTTCCAGATTCGCTACGGCAGCAAGCCGCTGGAACTGGCCAAGGGCATGAATGCCGTGGAGGTAGAAAACCTCTCTGAACTTCCCAGCCTGATCGCGTCGATCATCGAAGCCATTAATGCTGGCGAACTCGACGTGCAGGCCAAAGCTGCTATCGCAGACCGCAAGGTCCAGCGGAAGACCAAACAGCCTGCCGCTTGACATAGCGGCATAACGAGGGTTCGTCCTCGTTTTGATCGCCATAATTGCCCCTAATGCAGTAGAGCGTTGCGCTTATAGCGCGCCCGCACCTGCCGCGCCTATCTGATGATGTGCATAATCGGCTGAAGCGGAACATCATGTGAACGGTTCGGCTTGATGCCTGCTGCTCACGCGGGCATAAACTCAAGCTCGCAGCTTTTGCCTGTGAAATTCGGAGACCTATGGAATGACTCGCGTTTTGTCCGTCGTTGACCTCTTTTCTGGTTCGGGCGGAATGTCGACCGGATTTCACCGTGATGGACGCTTCGAGGTTGTGGGGGCAGTCGATATCGAAAGAGGCAAACCCAGTTCTGGAGATGGCAGCACGAACTGCAATGAGACCTACAAAGCAAACATTGGGATAGCCCCGATGGCTGAAGATTTGAGTGCGGTTGACCCCCTCAAGCTTCTAAGCGCTTTCGACCTAAAGATAGGCGATCTCGGAGTTCTGATCTCCTGCGCCCCTTGCACTGGATTCAGTCAGAAGAATGCGAACAACCTAGTCAATGACGATCCGAGAAATCGACTAGTTCAACGGAGCGCTGAATTCGTCCGGCATTTTATGCCGGAGTATTTTGTGATGGAGAACGTAAAGGAGCTAATAAAAGGAAAGCATCAGCACCACTTCCGGTCTCTAGTGAGATCCCTCACAGATTTGGGCTACAAGATTAAAGCCGAGGTTCATGACTTAACTGATTTTGGCCTTCCTCAGAGGCGAATTCGCGCCATGCTGGTTGCCAAACGCGAGGGCCATGCACCTTTCCCTGAACCATCGCGGTCGGGTGTTAGAACAGTGCGCGACGCGATCAGCCACTTGCCGCCCCTTCGTGCAGGCGAAACCCACCCTGAGGACGACATGCACGCCTGCCCTTCAATGACGGAGGTTCCATTGAAGCGCTTGATGAGCATCCCGCAGGACGGAGGTAGCTGGACCGATATTCCAGATTCTTTGGCTCACCTCCGCATTCCAAGCATGAACAAAAAGAAGCCGGGCTCATTTCCCGACATCTACGGGCGGCTCTGGTGGGATCGCCCTGCACCGACCATCACGCGAGAATGCAGCTCGCCAGGAAACGGTCGCTACTGTCACCCCGAACAGGATCGACTCTTGAGTGTTCGCGAGATGTCTTTGCTGCAAGGCTTCCCGGCCGATTACGTGTTCAAAGGGTCCCTCGCTTCGCGCTATCGCCACATTGGCGACGCGGTCCCCCCCCTTGTAAGCGAGCAAATTGCCAGCGTGATCGGAGACGACGCCAACGGGCAGTTTCAAGCACAAACGGTCATGAGGGATTTGCTTGAGGCGATCTAAGGCAACTCGACCTTCCACTCCGCGTGCAACATGCAACTGCCCACGTTGATACCTAGGAACCGCATCTTCTCGACACTGCCATCGAGGGACAAGCTAGCAACCTTAGATCCATTCTGTAGAAGCGGTATAGTTAGCGTTTGAGTTCCTTTAAGTAGACAAGTCGCGAAATCTCTATCACCAATGATATTGGCAATCTGAAATATCGATTTAGGAATTTCGATCATTTTGTACGTTACAAATTTACCGACCACTCCGTTGCAGAACATTATTATCTTTTCGTAATCCTGAAGATGCGAGTTTAGCGCGGCCTTCATAAGCCGGTTGATTTCTGACGCATCTTTGCGCTGCAATGGTTCGCGCAACCATCGGCACTCTGCAAATTTCGATACGTCCATAGATGTTAGCGGCTTGGCTTTTCGGCTGCACGTCTTGAGCGAGATGCGGAGGCCATCAACGACAAGATCGGCGCCTCGGCGCGTGGGATCATCAGTCGGGGGCACATTTTTGCCTTCCAGCGTGAACGCTGCTTCGAGGGCGTGCTCGAAATTCTCTTTCTTCAGCGGATTCGAGGACGTCGCATGGTGGGCAATCAAACGCCCCGATAGATGCTCGAACTCGCTCGTACTGATGAAATCTGTGCGGTATTGGGTTGCGTCAACGGATTTGGTGAAACCGTTGACCAAGTGCTCAACAATCTCGACGTGGCGTGCAGTTAGAGTGGGATAGGCGCGCAGCAGGGCAGAAACCCAATCAGTATCAGCCATGTCGCAACTTGCCCGCCCTTTACGGCAAACCGTACCAGCAGGCTTACCTCTTGGCGGATAAGTATCTCATTTTTCAACCTAGACAACCGCGAACATCGTTGGCGCACAACGTCAAGCGAGATTGCCATGCTTAGCCGCGTAGTCTCACTATTAGTGAAGCGAGCAGATCGCCGACACCTATACGGCGGCCATTGCTATCATAGGTGGCATTTAGCTCGGGATTGAACCATCCCGCTGGCGATCCATCGGCAATGTACCCCCTGATCTGCCGCCCCACCTGTTGCCGCCACCCCAAAAATTGCCCCGAACCATCCTGCAAATTCTGCCGCATTCTTGCCTTCCAAACTTGAGGCCGTCGATCAAGCGTCGGCATTCTCGCGCGTCGATCTGAGACGGCGGCGAATCCCACTACTAGTGAGAATGCCCTTTCAGAGCTTCTGAGCGCTGACGCTCCATTTCAAGCTGTTGCGCTGCTGGGGCCGGGCAAATCGCCATCGTCGGGCTGGAGAGCGCGTCTGAGTGCGGGATGCTCCTCGCCCCACGGGTCGTTTTCCAAATCAGCAAGCCCTGCGGATTTCACGAGAGCGTCAAAATCGAAATCCTCCCCGCCATTCTGCTTCGCAAAGCGTAGAGCAGCAAGGATCGTTGCAGGATCCCATTCGCCCTCTGGGTATCCAGTTAGCTCTTTGACTCGGTGCTCTGGCAGCACGTGGTCATAGTGCTTGTGGATTTGCGTCACGGAGGTTCCGCAGTTGCGGGCAATGTCGGCGTGCTGCTTCCCGTTTGTAAGTCGATCGGTGATGTAGGTATGCCGCAGGCTATAGATGGTACGGTTGTGTCCATCTGGCCCTTTCAGCAAGCCCGCCTCAGTCAACAGATTGCGGAAAGTGTGATGCGGATCCCAGCCCGGCTTGAATAGGAAAAGCTTCTCCTCTTCCGTGCTGCCGTCATTCTTTCGGAGATTCTCCAATTCCTGCAAATATGCCTTGAGGCCGGGCTGGCTGAACACAATTCGCGTACCCGTCTTCGTTTCGTTCATCACGGTGATCTTGGCGAGGCCGTCGCGGGTCCATTTCACGTCAGCCCATTTGCAGAGGGCGGCTTCGCGCGGCCTCATGCCCGTGAGATAGTAGAACCACACAAGGCATCGGACGATCTGACGCTGGTGATTGTGCAGCTTGTGCTGTCCGCTGTGCTGCCAATCATCCATGTGCTGCGCCAGTTTGAACCACTCGTCGGCATCAAATCCGAAACGCTTGGCGCGGTTAGGATCGGTCTTGAGCAATTGGACTTTGATCCGCGGCATTACGGGGCAGAGTGACCAGCGCACGGCCTGATCCAGTGCCTGGCGGATCAATCCAATCTCCATCATCAGCGTCTTTTGAGCTGGGCGCTTCATTCCCTTTTCGCGACGCCAACCGACGTAATTTTCGACCTTCTGCACGGTGATCTTGTCCACGGCGCAGTTACCGAAATACGGCTTAATATAACGGGTACCAGTTCCGTTGTGCAGCCTTTGACGGTGAATGCTGAGGTTCTTCTCAACCCAAGGAATCCAGCGCTTGTCCCAGAATTCGTCAAATCTGATGGAATTCAGCGGCATGTCAGCATCTGCACGGGGCTTTAGCTTGCTGTAGAGTTCCAAGGCGGCACGTTCCGCTCCTGCCTGATCCAATATCTTCAGGCTGCGGCGTGTCCGTTTCCCGCCGCCAAGCTCCAAACGAGCCTGCCACGTCCCGTCACTATTGTCGCCGCGCTTGTAGAGGACGATTGCGCCGCCCATCAATTTTACGGTGTCTTGCTGATGCCCCATGCTTGCCACCCTATGCGTGTAAAGGTGACTAAGTCGTAAGCTCGCGGGACCGATGTTGCGATCAAAACATGAACAAACGTGTAATTGCGCGTGTTATCTGCGTGTGTCAGGCTAACCCGTGGCAGCGCATTTCTGCGGCGAGCGTGTAAGCTGCGTGTAACGAAAAAGGGGGCCATTTCTGACCCCCTTTTCCTTAATTTCCAGCTGGTTAAACCCAGCTTCCAACTTAGCGCTTCGAGAACTGGAAGCTGCGGCGTGCCTTGGCGCGGCCGTACTTCTTACGCTCGACCACGCGGCTGTCGCGGGTGAGGAAGCCGGCTGCCTTGACGGCCGAGCGCAGGGCCGGCTCGTACTTGGCGAGAGCCTGGGCGATGCCGTGCTTCACAGCGCCGGCCTGGCCCGACAGACCGCCACCCTTGACGGTGGCGATGACGTCGTACTGCTCTTCGCGGCCAGCGACCTGGAAGGTCTGGTTGATCACGAGGCGCAGGGTCGGACGTGCGAAGTAGACTTCCTGGTCACGGCCGTTGACGATGATCTTGCCCGAGCCGGGCTTGATCCACACGCGGGCAACGGCGTCCTTGCGGCGGCCGGTGGCGTAAGCGCGGCCCTGCGCGTCGATCTGCTGCTCGCGCAGCGGAGCGTTCGAGACGGGAGCGGCTGCCACGGTCTCGTCACCGACGGTGACGTTGCCGGCGATGTCCGCGAGGTCGGACAGGCTCTGCACGGTTTCGTTGTCGGACATTATGCGCCCACCTTGTTCTTGCGGTTCATCGAAGCGACGTCGAGCGCTTCGGGCTGGGTGCCACCGTGCGGGTGCTCGGTGCCGGCGTAGACGTGCAGGGCGCGCATCTGGTCACGGCCGAGCGGACCACGGGGAATCATGCGCTCGACAGCCTTTTCAAGCACGCGCTCGGGGAAGCGACCGGCGAGGACCTTGTCCGCGGTGACTTCCTTGATGCCGCCGGCATAACCGGTGTGCTTGTAGTAGGTCTGCTGCTTGAGCTTGTTGCCCGTGAAGCGCACCTTCTCCGCGTTGATGATGACGACGTGGTCGCCGCAATCAACGTGAGGGGTGAAGCTGGGCTTGTGCTTGCCGCGCAGCAGGTCGGCGATGATCACGGCCAGACGGCCTACAACCAGATTCTCGGCATCGATCAGATGCCACTTCTTCTCCACCTCGGCCGGCTTGATCGACCGGGTGACCTTCGTGAGCGCCTTCATGGCTGGTCATTCCCTATAATTCGAGCGCCAGCCACGGGAGCGAATCCCCTGATAGCGCGGAAGGCGGCCAAATCGTCGAAATGGCTGCGTAAGTCAAGCAATGCGCGGGATTGCAGAGAGGTAAAATAATACCTTCAAGCAGGCAGCGGCAATCCGCCCAGCCCTGCCAGCGTTCCCGGCGCTCCGGCATCGCAGCGCCAGCCGAGCACGGCGGGCGCTTCGTAAGGGTGCCGTTGCGCCACCCGGGCGACGGCAGCATCCAGCAGTTCCGCCCGGGTCTTGAACAGCACCCCGACCTCGCGCGACGTCCCGCGTTCGCCGTTCCAGACGAAGACGCTGACAATACCGGGCACGATGTTCGCGCAGGCCGCCAGCGATTCGTGGAGCATGGCGTCGATCACCTCCAGCGCCGCGTCCTCGTCGGGGAACGGGCACCAGACGAGCGCACCGCCTGTCATCCCCGGCGACCGAGGGCATGCGCGCCCCACACCGTCGCGGCGACCAGCAGTGCACCGCAAAGCTGGTGCGCCACGGCGATCCACAAGGTCACGCCGGACCACACCGTGAAGATGCCCAGCAGCACCTGCGTCCCGAACGCACAGTGCACCGCGACCGAGACTAGCCGCTCGTGCTTCGCCTTGAGCCTGCGGCCCATGACGACGAGCACCACGACGATGGCCCAGGCCCACCAGCGGTGAATGAAGTGCGTGAGGTAGGGATCGTTGACCAGCGAGGAGAAGAACCCGCGCGCCCAATCGACGCCTTCGGGGAAGAAGCTGCCCTGCATCAGCGGCCAGGCGTCCCAACTCCACCAGCCGGCGCCGGCGATGTAACCGGCACGCAGGCCCGCCACCATCGCGCCCATGAACAGTTGCAGCGCCAGCATGCCCAGCGCCAGGGCGCCGAAGCGGGTCAGCCGCGCGCGCTGCTCTCCCCGCTCCATCGCCTTGAGGTCCAGCGCGGTCCAGACGAGCCCGCCCAGCGTGAAAAGCGCCACCAGCAAGTGCGCGGCGAGGCGAAAGTGACTCACCCGGTCGAGCGCCTCGGCGCTGAGGCCGGAGGAGACCATCCACCAGCCGACGACGCCCTGCAGGCCGCCCAGCGCCAACAGCGCCAGCAGGCGCGGCTTGTAGCCGCCGGGAATCGTGCGCTTGTACCAGAACCACGCCAGCGGAACCGCGAAGACGAGGCCGATCGTGCGCGCCAGAAGACGGTGGAACCATTCCCAGAAGTAGATGAACTTGTACTGCGCCAGCGTCATGCCTGCCGGGCCATTGACGTCGAGATACTGCGGGATCTGCTTGTAGCGAGCGAACTCGGCCTGCCACTGAGCGTCGGTGAGCGGCGGGATGGCGCCGGTCAGCGGCTTCCATTGCGTGATGGAAAGGCCCGACTCGGTGAGCCGGGTGATCCCGCCGACCGCGACGATCAGCACCACCAGCACCGCAACACTCAGGAGCCAGCGCACCATCGGGGCGATATCATCACTTGTCCCGATGATCGGGCGACCGTCGTTCACTCTCATGCGTCTGCTTCTTCCGTCATGCGGGCGATTCCTGCGATTTTGCGGGCATTTGCGCAAGAGGGCGTTCGACGGCACGTGTTTTCGACGAGTCCTGCGTGAAAATTTTGCGTCCGGCCCTTGCGAAATGATACAACGTTACATAGATGGCTGCCCATGCGTACTGCCCTTCTTGCGATTCGTAACCGCCTCGACCGTGCCGGAATCATCCTGAGCGGGCTGTGTGCGGTGCATTGCATCCTGGGCGTCGTGCTTGTCGGCGTGCTGGGACTGGGCGGCGAAGCGCTTCTTTCGCCCAGTATCCACCGCATCGGACTGGCGATGGCTCTGGTCGTGGGCATCATTTCGCTCGGCTTCGGCGTGCTGCGCCACGGGCGGGTCGCGCCGCTGGCGATCGGTGCTTCGGGCCTGACGTTGATGGGCATCGCCCTCCTCGTCGATCACGGGATCGAGGAGACCGTGCTGACGATCGCAGGCGTCAGCCTCGTCGCCTTCGCGCACATTCGGAACTTGCACGGCGCCTGTTGAGCGCTATTCGGCAAGCCATGGCTGCCGAAATCCTGCTTACCGTGAATGGCGAACCGCGCCGCATTGCCGCCGGTTCCAGCATTGCCGACCTCGTCGCGCAGATCGGCCTCGACCCGAAGAAGGTCGCGGTCGAGCACAATGCCGAGATCGCGCCGCGCTCGACGCTTGCCGACGTGACCTTGTCCGAAGGCGATGTGCTGGAGATCGTCCACTTCGTCGGCGGCGGCTGATCGGGCCGCCCTGCCCCCGCTTTTCCTGATTCACGCTTCCCCGAAAGGACGCGCTTCGTGACCGATTTCCCCGCCGATACCTGGACTGTTGCCGGTCGTACTTTCACCTCGCGCCTGATCGTGGGCACGGGCAAGTACAAGGACTTCGCGCAGAACGCCGCCGCCGTGGAAGCCTCGGGCGCGGAAATCGTCACCGTCGCGGTGCGCCGTGTCAACGTGTCGGACCCCAAGGCGCCGATGCTGACCGACTTCATCGACCCGAAGAAGATTACCTACCTTCCCAACACCGCCGGCTGCTTTACGGCCGAAGACGCCATCCGCACTCTGCGCCTGGCGCGCGAGGCCGGCGGCTGGGATCTGGTGAAACTCGAAGTGCTGGGCGAGGCCCGCACGCTTTACCCCGACATGCGCGAAACGCTGAAGGCCACCGAAATCCTCGCGAACGAAGGCTTCCTGCCGATGGTCTACTGCGTCGACGATCCGATCGCCGCCAAGCAGTTGGAAGAAGCGGGCGCCGTCGCGGTGATGCCGCTAGGCGCGCCGATCGGCTCGGGCCTCGGAATCCAGAACAAGGTGACCGTGCGCCTCATCGTCGAGGGCGCCAAGGTGCCGGTGCTGGTCGACGCGGGCGTCGGCACCGCTTCGGAAGCCGCCGTGGCGATGGAACTGGGCTGCGATGGCGTGCTGATGAACACCGCGATCGCCGAGGCGAAGGAGCCTGTCCGCATGGCCCGCGCCATGAAGCTGGCAGTCGAGGCCGGTCGCCACGCCTACCTCGCCGGTCGCATGGGCCAGCGCCGCTACGCCGATCCGTCGAGCCCCCTCGCCGGCCTCATCTGAGTGCCTCCGTACCGAAACGGGACGGGCTTCCCACCTTTCCCGTTTCCGACGGCAAACTGCGCATACAAACCTTTGCATCGTAAACCGTCCAGAAAGGATGATCGTGGTTAAATCCGACTCGTGACGGGGATCTTCCCGACACATCAGGGACAATCACGATGGCCCACACAGGTACGGCTAGTCTGACGATCAACGAGCTGCGCGAATTCGCCAGCTTCTCCCCCAGCGAGCAGCGCTATATCCGGCGCAGCCTCGATATCGGCCTCGGCCGCCAGGATGCCTTCAAGCTCTGGGCGCGCGACGAGGACGAACTGGCCTCGATCCGAAAGCAGTACGTCGCCTATCAGGACCTCAAGGCCCTGCGCGCGATGCGGCCGGACGACTACAGCTTCGACGACGTCGACGCCTTCATGGGCAAGCTGGTGCGGATGGCCGCATTCGACCTCGCGCAGGAACGCCTGACGAGCTTCTCCGCCTTCCGCTTCCTCTACGAGCGCCTGCTAGGCGGCTGGGCACGGCCGTGGCTCCCGGGGGCCTTCTGCGGAGCCGCAGCACTGCCGCAGATCCGCCCTGACCGCCGCCGCACCCTGCTCCACTCGATCAGCGAAGCCGCCGCCACCGCGCCCGGCTGGTCCGACCGCGAGCCGAGCTTCTATCCCGAGTTCATCGAGAAGGAAGCCGCTTAAGCCGGTACCGGCTCGACGACAGAGCCCCCTGCCCGTGCCTTCGCCGCCAGGTTGTGGACGTAGTCCAGCTTGGCGACGATCGCGTCGGACAGATGGAAGGGGTAAAGATCCGGCTGCCCCATCGAGCGGTTGATCGCGTTCATCGCAAAGGAGAGCGGCCCCATCGCTTCGGTCAGCGCACGGGTGTCAGCCGTGTAGGGATTGAAATCCAGCTCCACTTCCAGCCCGACCTCGTCGCCCGGCAGCGGAGCCAGCGACAGGTCGAAACCGCCCGCCGTCGCCAGAACATCGACGATGTGCAGGTAATGCGCGAAGGTCTCTGCAAAATCCTCCCACGGATGGGAGGTCGCGTAGAAGCTGACGAAAGCGTCGGTCCACACTTTCGACCCATCATCATTGTAGTGCGCCTGCAGCGCCTGTTGATAGTCGATCCGCTCATCACCGAATATCGTGCGGAAAGCCTCCAGTTCGGCCGGATCGGTCTCGACCAGCCGCGACCAGTAGTGGTGGCCCACTTCATGCCGAAAATGGCCGAGCAGGGTGCGATAGGGCTCGCCCATCGCATGGCGCATCCGCTCACGCTCGGCATCGTCGGCCTCGATCAGGTTGAGCGTGATGACGCCGCCGTCGTGACCGGTGAAGATTCGCGGACTGCCCGCCTGCTCCGCCGCCGCATCGTAGAGGAAATCGAAGGCGAGGCCCTGTGTTCCTGGACCTTCCTCGGCCTTGGTTTCCAGCGGGAGGCCCAGCCTCATCAGCGTGTGGAACAGCCGCCGCTTGGCCGCCTCGATCCTGCCCCAGCGCGGCGGCACCGAGGGTTCGGACAAGTCCGGGATCGTGCGGTTGTGGCGGCAGGCGCGGCACATCGGCGTGGTGTCGTCGCTCGCCACCAGCCAGTTGCAGATCTGGTAGTCGTTGTTGTTGGCGCAGACGACGACATCCGCCACCTCGCCTTGCGCATCGCGCCAGACAGTCGCGCCGTCGGCCAGGAAGCGGAAGCCGTCGATTTCGGGATCGTAGCCAAGGGTGGCCTGGCAGCCGGGGCAAACCCGGACTTCGAAATGATTCAGGCGGCGGCAGTTCGGGCAGGGGAAGGCACGCATGGCGCACTCGCTGTAATTGACGTTTGCCCCGTCAACGCAGGAAGCGCGCCACCGTTTCCTTACGCGCGATAAAGCGCGTCCAACCGAGTGCCGTACCGTTCCTTGAGCTTGTGCCGGCGGATCTTGAGACTCGGGGTCATCTCCTCGTTCTCGATCGAGAACGGCTCGTCGGCGAAGGCGTATTGACGCACCTTCTCGATCACCGAGAGGTCGGCGTTGACCCGGTCGATCGCATTGCGCAGCGCGGTGCGGAATGCCGGAAGCCCCTGCAGCTTGCGGAAATCGAAAGTCTCGCCGTTATCCCGTGCCCACTGCAGCGCCCAGTCGGCGTCGGGGACGATCAGGCCGACGATGTAGGGCTTGCGGTCACCGTAGACCATCGCTTGCGCGATCTCCGGCTGGAGCGTCAGCATCGATTCGACCTTCTGCGGAGAGACGTTGTCGCCCTTGTCGTTGACGATCATGTCCTTCTTGCGGTCGGTGATGGCAATGCGCCCGCGATCGTCGATATGGCCGATGTCGCCGGTATGGAGCCAGCCGTCCTTGAGCACGTTCGCCGTCGCCGCCTCGTTCTGCCAGTAACCCGACATCACGAGTTCCCCGCGCACGAGAATCTCGCCGTCCGCGGCGATCCTGACCTCGACCCCGCGCATCGGCGGGCCGACGGTGTCGAACTTCACGCCTGCCGACGGGCGGTTGCAACTGATGATCGGCCCCGACTCGGTCTGGCCGTAGCCCTGCAACAGCGTCAGCCCCATCGCGTCGAAGAAGACGCCGATCTCCGGGTTGAGCGGCGCCCCGCCCGAGACCAGCGCCTTCATTCGCCCGCCGAAGCGGGCGCGGATCTTGGGCCGGAGGGTCCGCTCGATCACCAGATCGAGCGGATAGTCGAGCAGCCCGCGCTTGCCGTTCAGACGGCGCATGCCCCCGCCGATCGCCCAGTCCATGAGGCGGTTGGCGACGGCGCCCTGCTTCTCGATCTGCTTCATGATGCGGGTGCGCAGCACCTCGAACAGGCGCGGCACCACGACCATCACGGTCGGGCGCACTTCCTCGATATTGGCGGCGAGCTTGTCGAGGCCTTCCGAATAATAGATCTGCCCGCCCAGCCCGATCGGCAGCCACTGGCCGCCGGTGTGCTCGTAAGCGTGGCTGAGCGGCAGGAACGAAAGGAAAATCTCGCGCTTGTCCGGCCCCCGATCCCAGCCGAAGTCCTGCTCGATGATTTGCGCGGCGCCCGCCACGTTGGACAGCAGCATGCCGTGATGCTGGCGCACCCCGCGCGGCGCGCCGCCGGTGCCGCTGGTGTAGATGATGCAGGCAAGGTCGGTACGGCCGATGTCCGCGATCCGCCGATCGACCTCGGCGCGCGCCGAGGTGGCATCACCTTCGAGCAGTTCGTCCCAGATATGCGTTTCATAGGCCCCGCCCTGCATCGGCACGAGCGGCTCCATGCCGATGACCTGCCGGCACATGTCGGTCTGCACCACGGCCGGCAGCAGCGCCTTGCCCAGCTTCGCGGTCGAGACGATCGCCGCTCGGGCGCCGGAATTCTCCAGAATGTGGATGTGATCGCGCGTCGTGTTGGTGGTGTAAGTCGGCACCGTCACGCAGCCCGCCGCCATGATCGCAAGGTCGGCAAGGCACCACTCGGGCCGGTTTTCCGAGACGATCAGCACGCGCTCGCCATCCTGCAGGCCCATGCGGCGCAGCGATGCGGCGATCAGGCATACCCGGCGCGCCGCATCGGCCCAACTGATCGAGCGCCACTGGCCATCACGCTTGGCCCAAAGCATCGGCGCCTCGCCCAGCGCGTCGGCGCGGGCGAGGAAAAGCGACACGACGTTGGCGCTGCTATCGAAATCGGCAATGTCCATGGCGGCCCCCGGTGTATCCTCAAATCTTCTATCGTAGGCGAACGTCTAGGTGGGCTGGCGGGTTGCCACAAGCTTACTGCGAAACGGCGACACCTTCGGTGCGCGGATCGCCCGATCCCATCAGCTTGCCGTCCACCACCAGCACCCCGTTGGTCTTGAGCGGCATCTCCATCGCCCGGACCGATGTATGGCCGAGCGCCTGCAGCGCCGGTATCATCGCCTCCAGCGGCGAGCCCTTCTCGACGTTGATCGTATCGGTCGGCGCGAAAAGCACGGGCAACGCCAGTGCCTTGTCCACCGGCAGCTTCCAGTCGAGCACGCCGACCAGCGCGCGGATGACCTGTACCGGGATCGTCGCCCCGCCTGCGGCGCCGACGACGAAAAGCAGCTTGCCGTCTGGGCCATAGACGATGGTGGGCGCCATCGAACTGCGCGGACGCTTGCCGCCCTCGACCCGGTTGGCGACGACCGCGCCGTCCTTTTCGGGCGCGAAGCTGAAATCGGTCAGTTCGTTGTTCAGGTAGAACCCGCCAACCATGATGCCCGAACCGAAAGCGCTTTCGATCGTCGAAGTCCACGAGACGACGTCGCCCTGCCTGTCGACGACGACGAAGTGCGAGGTGCCGTGTTCGGCATAATGCTTGCCGAGAGCCAGCTTCGGCGCCGGCAACCCGGCGCTCACGGTCGGCATCGTCCGATCGGCGGAGATCAGCGCCCCGCGCCGCTTGAGGTAAGCCGGATCGATCAGCGCCGCGACCGGCACCTTCACGAAATCGGGATCGGCAAGGAACAGGTCGCGATCGGCATAAGCCAGCCGCTCGGATTCGGCGATGAGGTGCCAGGCGACCGGCGAGTCCGGCCCGAGCTTGCCGAGGTCGAAGCCCTCCAACTGGATCAGTGTCGCCAGCACCGTGGTCGCGCCCGAAGACGGCGGCCCCATGCTGCAGATCTTGTAGACCCGGTACTTCGCGCAGGTGCTCGGCCGCTCCTTCGCCGCGAAAGCGGCGATGTCCGCCTCGGTCATCCTGCCGTCCGCAGGGGTTTCGGCCGCGACCTTGGCGGCGATCTCCCGCGCGAGGTCCCCTTTGTAGAACCCTTCCGGCCCCTTGGCTGCGAGCATTTCCAGCGTGCTCGCCAGCGCCGGGTTGCGGATCGTCGTGCCGACGGGAAGCGGCTTGCCATCCGCGCCGTAGTAGATGCCTCGCGCCTGCGCATCATGGGCGCCGGTGTCGGGCTGCCGCGAGAGCGACTGGAACCCACGCGGCGAGAGCATGAAGCCCTCGCGCGCAAGGTCGATCGCGGGCTGGAACAGCTCCGCCCACGGCAAGCGCCCGTGCTCGGCGTGAATCTTGGCGGCAAGCGCGAGGTTACCCGGCACGCCGACGCTGCGTCCGCCAATGACAGCGGTGCGGAACGGCAGCGGCTGGCCCGAGGCATCGAGGAAGCGCGCGGGCGTCGCAGTCTTCGGCGCAGTCTCGCGCCCGTCCCACGATTCGACCTCGCCTTTCTCGTTGCCGAGCATCAGGAAGCCGCCGCCGCCGATGCCCGAGCTTTGCGGCTCGACCACGGTTAGCGCCAGCATCGTCGCGATCGCCGCGTCGGTGGCGCTGCCGCCGCGGCGGAGAATCGAGGCCCCCGCCTCCGCCGCACGAGGATCGGCAGCGCTGACCATACCGGCGTCGAAAACGGCAGGTCCGGTTACGGCAGGGCTGCTCGCAGTGGGTTGCGAAGGGATGGTCGCCGTCGTCGCGGCACAACCAGAGAGGGCGAGCGAGGCAGTCAGCCCCAGGATCAGCTTTCCGGACATTGCAGAAAGGCTTATTCGGTTCCAACCGCCTCTGCAATCGATGCGAAGCCATCGCGGCGCATCAGTTCGAGCAAGCCCTTGTTGATGGCCTTGGCGATGCCCGGCCCTTCGTAGACCATGGCGCTGTAAAGCTGGACGAGGCTCGCCCCCGCCCGGATGCGCGCCCAGGCGTCCGCCGCATTGGCGATTCCGCCCACGCCGACCAGCGGCACCGCGCCGCCGGTCGCCTTGCGGAAATCGCGCAGGCGCTGCTGCGCCAGATCACGCAGCGGCGCGCCGGAGAGGCCGCCGGTTTCTCCCTTGTGCTGCGAGGCCAGCGGTGGCCGCGAGATCGTGGTGTTGGACACGATCAGCGCGCCCAACTGCTTGTCGATGGCGATTCGCGCGATGGCGTCGACGTCGGCAGGCAAGAGATCGGGTGCAACCTTGAGGAAGACCGGAGGCCGGTGGCCTGCGCCGCAAGCCTCGTCGCGCGAGTCGATCACCGCCTCGAGCAGCCCGGTCAACGCCGATTCGTCCTGCAGAGCGCGCAGACCCGGCGTGTTCGGACTGGAGATATTGACCGCAAGATAGCCCGCCAGCGGCGCCATCAGCCGCGCCATGATCGCATAATCGTTGACGCGGTCGGTCGAATCCTTGTTCGCGCCGATGTTGATGCCGACGACGCCCGGACGCTGCACACGCGCCTCCAGCCGGTAGACCGCGTCCTGCGCGCCGCCATTGTTGAAGCCCATCCGGTTGATGACCGCGCGGTCCTCGACCAGCCGGAACAGGCGCGGCTGCGGGTTGCCGGCCTGCGGTAGCGGGGTGATCGAACCGACTTCCGCAAACCCGAAGCCCAGGCCGAGCAGCGCGTCCGGCACTTCACCATCCTTGTCGAACCCGGCAGCCATGCCGACCGGACCGGGGAAGGCGATCCCCGCCACGGTGCTGGCCAAAGCCGAATCGGTGCGCGGCGCGCTGCCGGGGCCGGATAGCTTCAGGGCCTTGAGCGCAAGACCATGGGCCTTCTCGGCCTCGATTCGGAAAAGGGCGGGTCGGATGAGAGAATAGAGCACGAGCGCCGCATAACGCCCCCGGCAGTGTTGCTCAAACGCTTCTTCTGCTGCGGTGCGAGATGAAAAAGCCCGTTAGAGGCCATCCCGAGCCATCCGGACCTGCGAACGTGTCGCGTTTATACAATAAATCGCCCCATCCGGAGCATACACGAGTCCTGCGACCCGAAGGGCTCGTAGCGGGATGCGCTCGAGTTCTTTATAACTTAAGGCGGTTTCCGATTTCGATCGGGAACCGCCTTTTTTCGCGCTTCTTGACGGCAAGCTCCCACAGATCGACCGTTAAGCAAGCCTTTTTCCATGGCTTGCGTATCTTTTGCGACGAGCTATGGCGCGGCAGCGATCAACCGTGCGAACCGCTCGCAGGTGCGAAACGGCCATTGAAACCCGCCGCGCGCTGCACTAGGTGCAAATCGGAAAGAATTGATCCGATTTAAACACAGGAACCGGAAAGCCCGTTCATGCGCCTGTCGAGTATGACAGACTATGCCGTCGTCATAATGTCCGCTGCGGCGCGGCATTGCGGCACCTGCTCGCTCATCGAGCAGGCGGGCGGCAAGCGTGCGCGCATTTCGGCCGCCCAGCTGGCGGAAGAAACCGGCCTGCCTGCTCCTACCGTCCAGAAGCTGGTGAGTAAGCTCTCCGCAGCCGGACTGATGCGTTCGTCGCGCGGTGTCGGTGGGGGTCTGCGACTCGCACGGCCTCCCGCCACGATCTCGCTGGCGGACATCGTCGAGGCGGTGGAAGGGCCGATCGCCCTCACCGCCTGCATCGATCGCGCGAAAAGCGATTGCACGCTGGAATCCTGTTGCAACGTAAAAGGCCACTGGCCGCAGGTTAATGCGGCCGTGCGCGGGGCGCTCGCCCAGGTGGCGCTGACCCAGCTCGTCGAGGAAGTTTGAGATGACCGAAGAAACCCTCCCCATCGCGCCAGAACGCGATCAGGCCGCGCGCGAGGCTGCTGCCCGCGTCGCCGAGTACGAGCACGGCTGGTCCTCGGACATCGAGCAGGAATACGGCCCCAAGGGCCTGTCCGAAGACACCATCCGCTTCATCTCGGCCAAGAAGGACGAGCCGGAGTGGATGCTCGACTGGCGCCTGAAGGCTTACGCAAAGTGGCTGGAGATGACCCCGCCGGACTGGGCGAAGCTCGATATTCCGCCGATCGACTATCAGGAATCCTACTATTGGGCTGCGCCCAAGAAGAAGGATGCGCTCGCCAGCCTCGACGAAGTCGATCCCGAGATCCTGCGCGTCTACGAGAAGCTGGGCATTCCGCTGGAGGAGCAGAAAGTGCTCGCCGGCGTCGAGGGTGCGCGCAAGGTCGCGGTGGACGCGGTGTTCGATTCGGTCTCGGTCGCCACCACTTTCCGCAAGGAGCTGGAACAGGCGGGCGTAATCTTCCGCTCGATCTCCGAGGCGATCCGCGAATTCCCCGAACTGGTGAAGAAGTGGCTGGGCCGCGTGGTGCCCGTCCATGACAACTACTTCGCTACGCTGAACTGCGCGGTCTTCTCGGACGGCACCTTCGTCTACATCCCCGAGGGCGTGCGCTGCCCGATGGAGCTGAGCACCTATTTCCGCATCAACGCGGAGAACACCGGCCAGTTCGAGCGCACCCTGATCGTCGCCGAAAAGGGCAGCTACGTCTCGTACCTCGAAGGCTGCACCGCCCCGATGCGCGACGAGAACCAGCTTCACGCCGCCGTCGTTGAACTGGTCGCGATGGAAGATGCGGAGATCAAGTACTCCACCGTCCAGAACTGGTATCCGGGCGATGCCAACGGCAAGGGCGGCATCTACAACTTCGTCACCAAGCGCGGGCTTTGCCAGGGCGCGCGTTCGAAGATCAGCTGGACCCAGGTGGAAACCGGCTCTGCGGTGACGTGGAAGTATCCCAGCTGTGTCCTCAACGGCGAGGATTCGGTGGGCGAGTTCTACTCGGTCGCCGTCACAAACAACTACCAGCAGGCCGATACCGGCACCAAGATGATCCACAACGGCAAGGGCAGCCGCTCGACGATCATCTCCAAGGGCATCTCGGCAGGCAAGAGCAACAACACTTATCGCGGCCTCGTGCGCGTGGGCGCCAATGCCGATGGCGTGCGCAACTTCACCCAGTGCGATTCGCTGCTGCTCGGCAAGGAGTGCGGCGCGCATACGGTGCCCTACATCGAAGTGCGCAACCCCAGCGCCCAGATCGAGCACGAGGCGACCACCAGCAAGATCAGCGACGACCAGCTGTTCTACGCCATGCAGCGCGGCCTCGACACCGAGCAGGCGGTGGCGCTGATCGTCAACGGCTTCGCCAAGGAAGTGCTGCAGCAGCTACCGATGGAATTCGCGGTGGAAGCGCAGAAGCTGCTGGGCATCAGCCTTGAGGGGAGCGTGGGCTGACCCCCTCCCCCGACATGAATAACGAAGGACCAGAAACCATGACCGCCGCCCGCAAGACTTTGGGCATCAGCCTCGCCTCCAACGGGCCGAAGGCAGACGCCAAGGCCAGCTTTGCCGTCACCGGCACGCGCCTCGAAACGCTGAAGGAGCGCGCCAAGGACCAGCGCCGCAACCCCAGCGAGGCGCAGAAGGCGCTGTGGGCGAAGCTGTCCGGCTCGCAGCTGGGCGGGGTGAAGTTCACGCGGCAGTCGATCGTCGGCTCGGCGATCGTCGATTTCGCCTGCCCTTCGCGCTGGATCGTGATCCAGCTGAGCGCCGAGGATTCCAACCCCGACGTCAACGAACTGCAGGACCGCAAGCTCACCGAAGTCGGCATCCGCGTGCTGCGCTTCTCGGAAGAGGAAGTGCTCGGCCAGGTCGATACCGTGGTCCGCGAAATCAACACCGAACTCAACGTGCCCTTCGACAAGCGCTCCGCGCGCAAGAAGGCTGGCTCGCGTCCGGCAGGGACGTTCGTGAGCGACGAAGGATAAGCCATGCTCAAGATCGATAACCTGACAGCAAACGTCGCCGACAAGCCGATCCTCAAGGGTCTGTCGCTCACCATCAATCCGGGCGAGATCCACGCGATCATGGGCCCCAACGGCGCGGGCAAGTCGACGCTGGGCTACACGCTGGGCGGCCGTCCGGGCTATGAAGTGACCGGTGGTTCGGTGGACTTCGCCGGGCAGGACCTGCTCGAACTCGAACCGCACGAGCGCGCTGCTGCGGGCCTGTTCCTGGGCTTCCAGTACCCGGTCGAGATCCCCGGCGTCTCCTTCGTCCAGTTCCTGCGCGAGGCGGCCAATGCCCAGCGCAAGGGCCGCGGCGAGGAACCGCTGTCGGGCGGCGAATTCCTCAAGCTGGCCAAGGAGAAGGCCGGCCTGCTGCGCATGGACATGGACATGCTCAAGCGCCCTGTGAACGTCGGCTTCTCAGGCGGTGAGAAGAAGCGCGCCGAGATGGTGCAGATGGGCATCCTGAACCCGAAGCTGGCGATCCTCGACGAGACCGACTCCGGCCTCGACATCGATGCGCTGCGCATCTGCGGCGAAGGCATCAACGCGATCATGCGCGCACCCGACAAGGCGGTGCTGCTGATCACCCACTACCAGCGCCTGCTGGACTACGTGAAACCGGACTTCGTCCACGTCCTCGCCGCAGGCCGCATCGTCAAGTCGGGTGGCCCCGACCTTGCCCTGCGTCTTGAGGAAGAGGGCTACGAGGCGGTGGTGCAGGAGGCGGCATGAACGTCGAACTCGCCCTCCCCACCCGCAAGGACGAGAATTTCCGCTACTCCGACATCGCGGCGCTGGGCACTGTCTGGCCGATCGTGACCGAGGAGATCGTGGTCGCCGAAGGCGCGGAGCAGACGCTTCAGATCGTCGAGACCGGTGCCGGAGCCGTCGCCCGCCACATCGCCATCACGCTCGGCAAGGGCGCGAAGTTCGATCTTCGCGTGCTGACCGCCGGGCCGGCCTATGGCCGCATCGCGGTGGACGTACGGCTGGCTGAAGGCGCCGACTTCACACTGGGCGCGGCGCAGCTGGCTACGGCTGAGGAGACGCTGGAAATCGTCACCGAAGTGACCCACGCGGGCCTCAACGCCACCTCCGAGCAGATCGTGCGCACGGTGCTGGCGGGCAAGTCGGTCGGCACTTACCTCGGCCGCATCGCGGTGGAGCGCGGCGCCGACGGCACCGATGCCGAGCAGTCGGTCCGCGCCATGCTGCTGGAGCGTACGGCGACCGCCAACGCGCGCCCCGAACTCGAAATCTACGCCGACGACGTCAAGGCCGCGCATGGCTGCGCGGTGGGCGAACTCGACGCACAGGGCCTGTTCTACCTGATGAGCCGCGGCCTTACCCCGCCGCAGGCAAAGCGCCTGATGCTGCAGGCCTTCATCGCCGAAGCCTTCACCGGCGCGGCAGGCGAAGAGGAACTGAGCGCGGCGGCGATCGCCCGTCTGGAGGCGATCCTGTGAGTCTCGACACCGCAGAACTCGCGCTCAAGAGCCAGTTCCCGGGTCTGGCGGGTGACTGGCACTACCTCGACACCGCCGCCACCGCGCAAAAGCCGCAGGCGGTGATCGACGCCACCGTCGCTGCCATGGGCCGCGACTATGCGACCGTCCATCGCGGCGTCTATGCCCGCTCGGCCGACATGACGCTGGCGTTCGAGGCGGCCCGCCGCCGCACCGCCGCGTTCCTGAACGCAGAGGAAGACGAGATCGTCTTCACGCGCGGGGCGACCGAATCGATCAACCTCGTCGCGCAGAGCTGGGCTGCCGCGAACCTTCAGCCCGGCGACCGCATCCTGCTCTCGACGCTGGAGCACCACTCCAACATCGTGCCATGGCAGTTGCTGCGAAACGGCGTGGAGATCGACGTCTGCCCGCTCGACGCCGAAGGCCGGATCGACCTCGAAGCCGCCGCGCGCATCCTGACCCCGGCGCACAAGCTGGTCGCCTTCGCCCATGTATCCAACGTGCTCGGCTCGGTGCTCCACGTGGAACACGCCGCGAAGCTGGCGCATGCGGTCGGCGCGAAGCTGCTGATCGACGGTTGCCAGGCCGCCCCGCGCCTCGCGCTCGACGTGAAGGCGTTCGACTGCGACTTCTATGCCTTCTCCGCGCACAAGCTCTACGGCCCGACCGGGATCGGCGTGCTCTGGGCGCGCAAGGACATCCTCGACGGGATGCAGCCCTGGCACGGCGGCGGCTCGATGATCGACAAGGTCACCTTCGAGAAGACTACTTACGCCCCCGCGCCGCAGCGCTTCGAGGCCGGCACGCCCAACATCGTCGAGGCCATCGGCATGGCCGCCGCGATGGACTGGCTTGCCGCCATCGGCCTGAACCGCGCCGAAAAGCACGAGCGTGATCTTGCTGTCCTCCTGCGCAGCGAACTACGCAAGCGCAACGACGTGACGCTGTTCGGACCCGACGATTCGCTCGGCATCGTCAGTTTTGCGCTCGACGGGGTGCATCCGCACGACCTCGGCACCATATTGGACGAAGAAGGCGTGGCGATCCGCGCCGGGCACCACTGTGCCCAGCCGCTGATGGAACACCTTGGCGTCCCCGCGACGGCGCGGGCCAGCTTCGGTCTCTACAACGATGAAAGCGATATCGAGGCGCTCCTGAAAGGGATCGAGCGCACCAGGAGAATTTTCGGATGAGTGACCAGAAGCCTGCATTCAGCGTAGAGGAAGTCGATGCGGCTCCCCCCGCTCCGCGTGCGCGCGTGGACGATGCCGTGCCCCCTCCGGAGGAACGCAAGCGCGACTATCTCGACGGGTTCCTCGCCGAGAAGCCGCAGGGGATCGACCCTTCCGACCCCGGCGGCGCGATCTACGACGGCGTGATCGACGCGCTGAAGGAGATCTTCGACCCCGAGATCCCGGTGAACATCTATGACCTCGGCCTGATCTACGGCGTCGAGGTTTCGCCCGAGGCGTCGGTGTCGGTCATCATGACGCTCACCACCCCGCATTGCCCGGTCGCCGAATCGATGCCGGGCGAAGTGGAACTGCGCGTCTCGGCGGTGCCCGGCGTGCGCGACTGCGAAGTGAACCTCGTCTGGGATCCGCCGTGGGACATGGCCAAGATGACCGACGAGGCCAAGCTGGAACTGGGAATGCTGTGAGCGATACTCTCGCCCCTGACCTTGCGATCGCGCGCGCCGACTTCGCCGATCCTGCCGACGCGGCGGCGATCGTGGCGATGCTCGACGTCTATGCGCGCGATCCGATGGGCGGTGGCGAGCCGCTCTCCGACGACGTGCGCGAACGGCTGGTGCCGGCTCTGGCACAGGTGCCCGGCGCCTTTGTCCTGCTCGCGCGAATCGACGGCGAGGCGGTGGGCATCGCCAACTGCTTCACCGGCTTCTCGACCTTCGCGGCGCGCCCTTTGGTCAACATCCACGACATCGCCGTCGCCCCCGGCCATCGCGGCAAGGGCATCGCCCGCGCCCTGTTCGCCGCGATCGAGGTCGAGGCCCGTACGCGCGGCGCCTGCAAGATCACGCTCGAAGTGCTGAGCGGGAACCAGCGCGCCAAGGAACTCTACGCATCGCTGGGCTACGGCGACTACCAGCTCGACCCCGAAACCGGACACGCGCTGTTCTGGCAGAAGAGGCTCTCATGACCGAAACCACCACCACCAAGACCCGCCCTGCCCGCCCCGCCGCCGTCATCCTGACGCCGAACGCGGAAACCCGCATCGCGAAGCTGATGGGCGAGGCGCCCGAAGGCGCGATCGGCGTGAAGCTGTCCACCCCGCGTCGGGGCTGCTCGGGGCTCGCCTATTCGGTCGACTACGTGACCGAGGAAGCCAAGTTCGACGAGAAGATCGAGACCCCCGGCGGCCTGTTCTATATCGACGGGGCCTCGGTGCTGTACCTCGTGGGCAGCACGATGGACTGGGTGGAGGACGATTTCACCGCCGGTTTCGTGTTCGCCAACCCCAATGCCAAGGGCGCCTGTGGGTGTGGGGAAAGCTTCACGGTCTGAGGTCACGCCTTGCCTCGGGGGGCTTCGACAAGCTCAGCCTGAGCGGATTTTCAGACTATGGGTGTTTCCGCTCAGGCTGAGCTTGTCGAAGCCCCCTGAGCGATACGCGCCCCTCAATTCTTCGGAAACAGTGCCAGCAACGCGCCCAGCCGGTCATGTACCTCGCGCGCCTGCGCCGGGTCGCTGTGGCCGATGCGCACGACCGTCAGCAGTTGCCCGGGCGAACCGATCACGAACTGCCCATAGTCCCCCAGGCACGCAAAGACGTCCTTCTCCGCCGCACCGGGCCAAAGGCGGGCGCCGTCGCTCGCCTCCCCGCGATTGAGCCACACGCCGGCACCATAGCCCGGCTCGCGCGGGCTTGGTTCCAGCATGAACTGCATCCAGCGGCGCGGCAGGATCTGCGCGCCGCCGACCGAGCCGGTGTGGCGGATGAACTCGCCCAGATTGCCCCAGTCGCGCGCGGTCATGGCGATCATGCCCGAGCCGATCATCGTCCCCGCCCGGTCGTAACCAACGATCGCCGAGCCCAGTCCGATCGGCTGCAGCACGCGGTTGCGCAAGTAGTCGCTCACCGCCGCCCGGCGCCGCAGCGCATCGTGGTCCGGCGAGAGCACCCGCGCGGCAAGGTCCGAAAGGATCACCGCGCTGGCCGAGGAATGCACGAAAATCTTGCCCGCCGGGGCCTCGAGCGGCTGCGCCTCGGCGTAGGAGGCCATGTCGTCGCGGCCATCGAGGAACAGCATGCGCATGCGGTCCGATTCGTCCTCGATTCGGCCGGTTCCGGCGCTGGTCGTCTCGACGTGGCGCAGGCCCGAGCGCATCTGCAGGAGCTGGCGCAAGGTGATGACGCCGCGCGGGTCGCCGGGTCGCTGCCATTCGGGCACAGGGGCCGATTCGTTGAGGCGCAGGCGGCCGTCGCTGACCAGTTGGCCGATCATCAGCGCGGTCACGCACTGACCCGCCGACCAGCCGGGAAGGCGCGAATCGGGCTTCACGCCCTCGCCGTAGCGCTCGACCACGACCGAGCCGCGCTTGAGGATGACGAGGGCGTCGGTCTTGCCCACCGCCTCGTCGTCGAACAGGCGGTCGATGGTCCGACCCAGCGATTCGCGCGGGGCGCCGCCAGCATCCTTGATCGCGGCGAGCGATTCGGTGCTCGGCGGCGGCGGTCCTTCGGGCGCGCCGGAGCCGCAGCCCCACAGGGCTGGCAGCATCAGCATCGCGGCGATAAGGGGGGGACGGCGCACCGACATGGCGCGCCGGTCATGTGCGAGGCGTTTGAGAATGGCAACATCCGGGCAACCCGGACCGGGGGACAAGGCCGCAGGCGGGGCCTACCCGACGCGGCAGCCCTCGCGGTGGAAACGCAACGTGATTCTGCTCGTGCTGCTGGCCGCCGTACTGGGGCTCGGCTGGATGTGGCGCGGCCTGCGCGAGGAAGCGCTGGTGGGCGCTGCCTATGGCGCACGGATCGGCTGCGTCTGCCGGTTCGTATCGCAGCGCCCGATGGACTTGTGCGAGGGCGATCTCAAGGTGGCGGGACTCGCGGGCGCCGGGCGCTGGGTGTCGCTGTCGGAGGATGCCGATACGCGCACGGTCAGGGCCTCGGTGCCGCTGCTGGCGAAGCAGAGCGCGGATTTCGATCCCGCCCGCGGGTGCCGGCTGGAGCCGTGGCAGGATTAAGCACACTTCGTCATTGCGAGCGCAGCGAAGCAATCCAGGGCAGCATTGAGCCGCTCTGGATTGCTTCGCTGCGCTCGCAATGACGAAAGTTAAGCCGCGCTTTCGGTCGAATCGATCCAGCCGCCGCCGATCACCCGCTCCCCGGCGTAGATCACCGCCGCCTGCCCCGGCGCGACGCCGTATTCGGGCGCGGCGAAGCGGATCGTCGTGTCCGCGCCCTCGCCCAGCGGGCCGTCGAGCACGATCGGCACCGGCTTGGCCAGCGAGCGGACCTTGGCGGTCAGCGGTGCATCGGGAATCGGCCCGATGCGGTTGGTCTCCACCAGCCGCGCCGAGGCGGTCGCCAGCAGGCGGCGCGGGCCGACACGGACCTGCCGGGTTTCCGCCTCGATGCCGGTGACGTAGAGCGGCTCGGGCTGGCCGCCGATCTCGAGGCCCCGGCGCTGGCCCACGGTGTAGTGGATGACGCCGCGATGGCTGCCCAGCACCGCGCCGGTCTCGGCATGGACGATCTCGCCCGGTGCCTCGCCCTCGGGACGGACGGCGCGCACGATCTTGGCGTAGTCGCCATCGGGTACGAAGCAGATGTCCTGGCTGTCGGGCTTGGCGGCGACGCGCAGGCCCGCCGCTTCGGCCAGACGGCGCGTCTCGGTCTTGGGCAGGCCGCCGAGAGGAAAGCGCAGGAAATCCAGCTGCTTCTCGGTGGTGCCGTAAAGGAAGTAGCTCTGATCGCGCGCCGGATCGAGGGCGCGGTGCAGTTCCGAACCCGCTGCGCCCATCACCCGGCGCACGTAGTGCCCGGTGGCAAGGCAATCCGCGCCCAGTTCACGCGCCATCGTCAGGAGGTCGGTGAACTTCGGCCCCATGTTGCAGCGAATGCAGGGGATCGGCGTGCGCCCGGCGAGGTAGTCGTCGGCGAAGCGCTCGACCACTTCCTCGCGGAAGGCGCTCTCGTGATCGAAGACGTAGTGGGCGATGCCTAGGCGGTCGGCGACGGCGCGCGCATCGCGAATATCGTCGCCGGCGCAGCACGCGCCCTTGCGGCCGGTCGCGGCGCCGTAGTCGTAGAGCTGCAGCGTCACGCCGATGACTTCCGCGCCGCTGGCTGCGGCAAGCGCGGCGACGACCGAACTGTCCACGCCCCCGGACATAGCCACGACAATGCGGCGGGCGGACAGAGGCTCGGCAAGCTGGAACAGTTCGGCGGGGTCGAGCCCGGAAAGAAGATCGGAAAACGCGGTCATGGTGGGGGCGCACATACAGCCAAGCGCGCCGGATTCCTATCCTCCGCCTTTTTCGCTCCCTTTCCCATCGTGAAGAAAGGGTAAAAAGGGCTTTTACGATCCCTTGACCACCTGCGGGTTATAGGGCCTGCATCATGAACGTCGCACCACATCACATGACCCCCGATACAGGGCCCAGTACAGGGGACGCTCCGGGTCGCACCGCAGGTATACCTGCGGTTCCGGGCTGCGACGGGCTTTCCGAAGGGCACCTCCCCGCCGATCCCGCAATGATCGACTGGCAGGCGCTGCGCTCCCGCCTCTTCGCCACGCACGACCGGCTCGGTGTGCTGGGAGAGGACGCGGCAGCCACGCGGCTTCGGCTGCGCGGCAGCTTCGACGGGTGCGCCGCCTCGGCTCTTAATGCTTACGAAGAATGCTCAAGAAACGTTAACCTTGATGCTTCAAGCAATGGCAAGCCCGTTGGAGGCAAGGATTCTCCAGTCGCCGATGTGAACGATAGCGGCGAACGAGGGTAAAGATGATCGAGAACCAGAAAATCCGTCCGGCACAGGTGATCGGCCCGCTCGGCGAGCCGCTGACGGTTGCCGACCTCCCCCCCCCAAACACCACGCGCTGGGTCGTGCGCCGCAAGGCCGAAGTCGTCGCCGCCGTCAACGGCGGCCTGCTGACGATCGACGAAGTCTGCGAGCGCTATTGCCTCACGCTCGAGGAATTCGCCTCGTGGCAGCGCGCCGTCGATCGTTCGGGCATGCAGGGCCTGCGTGTGACACGAATCCAACACTACCGCGATCTCTACGAGCGCCAGCAGAAGTTCTGAGCACTCTCTAACTTCGTCAACCAAGTCCAAAGGCGGCCGTGGAGCATCTTCACGGTCGCCTTTTCACGTTCCGACGCAATAAAACGCATTTACCTGGCCAGACTGGCGCAATGAAGTCGTTCGTCGATGCCTGTCGACGTGAAACCCGGTTCGCGTTGCCACCCTGTTCCCGCGAGTATATGAATCCAGCGGTTTAAGCCATATCGGCAGCCCCGCCTGAATACAGGCACAAGGGCGGACGATGCGGCGGGAGAGCACGCCGCCCGGGGGCGCGTGCATGCGTGCGGTGAACAGATGAACTACGATGGCAAGATTGAAGCCGGCCCCTCTCAGGTCGGCGGGCAGGCAGACGAACCTCACGTCTTCGACGCGACGGGAACGTCGCTCGACAGGGACGATGCCCTGGACCGTCGCTCGCGCCGGGTGATCGTGCTCGTCATCGTCACCGTCGTGCTGCTGGCGGCCGCGCTGTGGTTCGTGCTCCACAAGGGCGACGCGGCCGATGCCGCCGGTGCCGATACCACGCAGGTTCCCGTCGTCTCGGTCGTCGTGCCGGGCCGCTCCAGCGTTGCCGGCGAAATCACCGGCACCGGATCGCTCGCTGCACGCCGCGCGATGCCGGTGGGTTCGGTCGGCGAAGGCGGCGAAGTACGCGAAGTGCGCGTCGATGCGGGCGACTGGGTCGAAAAGGGCCAGGTCCTCGCGGTGATCGACCGTTCGGTGCAGGTACAGTCCGCCGCCAGCCAGTCCGCGCAGGTCCGCGTGGCAGAGGCCGATGCCCGGCTCGCACAGGCCAACCTCGATCGCGGCCTCAAGCTCGTCGATCGCGGCTTCATCTCCAAGGCCGACATCGACCAGCTGACCGCGACCCGCGATGCCGCGGCTGCCCGCGTCGGCGTGGCCCGCGCCACGCTCGGCCAGTTGCAGGCGCAGAATGCGCGGCTCAACATCGTCGCCCCCGCCTCGGGCCTAGTCCTCGCACGCAACGTCGAAGTCGGCCAGGTGGTGAGCGGCGGCAGCGGCGTGCTGTTCAACCTCGCCCGCGACGGCGAGATGGAATTGCTCGCGCTCCTCTCCGAGGACGACCTCGCCAAGCTGCACGTCGGCGTCGCCGCCAACGTCACGCCGGTCGGCTCGGGCAGGAGCTTCACCGGGCAGGTCTGGCAGCTCGCGCCCACCATCGACAACACCACCCGCCAGGGCACCGCGCGCATCGCGCTCAAGTACGACCCGGCGCTGCGTCCGGGCGGCTTCGCCACCGCCGTGATCGAAAGCGGCACGGTCGTCGCACCGATGCTGCCCGAATCCGCGATCCAGAACGATGCCAAGGGCGCGTTCGTCTATGTCGTCGGCAAGGACGACCGCGTCCACCGGCAGGCGGTGAAGACCGGCCTAGTCACCGCGACAGGCATCACCGTCACCTCGGGCCTCAATGGCGACGAGAAGATCGTGATGCGCGCGGGCGGCTTCCTCAACGACGGGGACAAGGTCAAGCCGCGCCCCTCGACTGCAGCCAAGTAACGGGCGACCCGAACCCATGCGCAACATCTCGGCCTGGTCGATCCGCAATCCGATCATCCCGATCGTCTTCTTCATCGGCCTGATGATCGCCGGCATCGTCTCGTTCAACCGAATGGACGTGAACAACATGCCGGACGTCGAGTTTCCGGGCGTCCACATCGGCGTCTCGCAGCCCGGCGCCGCCCCGACCGAGATCGAGACGCAGATCACCCAGATCGTCGAGGGTTCGGTCCGCTCCATCCCCGGCGTCGAGGAAATCCAGTCCACCGCCTCGGAAGGCCGCTCCACCACGCTGGTGTTCTTCTCCGTCGGCACCAATGTCGACGTCGCGACCCAGCAGGTGAAGAACGCGGTCGACCAGGTGCGCGGCCAGTTGCCCGACGGCATCCTCGAACCGCAGGTCCAGAAGATCGAGGCAGGCGGCGGCGGCTCGCTCGCCTACTTCGCGGTGCGCGCCGACGACATGACCATCGAGCAGCTCAGTTGGTTCGTGGACGACACCATCGCCAAGACCCTGCTCGGCGTCGAGGGCATGGCCACCGTCAGCCGCGACGGCGGCGTCAACCGCGAGATTCGCGTCGTCGTCGATCCGCAGCGGATGCAGGCGCTGGGCGTCAGCGCCGAGGCGCTGAACAACGTGCTGCGCCAGGTCAACGTCGATGCGGCAGGCGGTCAGGCGGAAATCGCCGGTTCGCGCCAGTCGGTGCGGGTGCTGGGCAATGCCGAGACCGCCTACGACCTCTCGCAGAAGCGCATCAACCTCGGCAACGGTCGTTCGGTGAAGCTCACCGACGTCGCCAGCGTCCATGACGGCTTCTCCGAGCAGACCGACATCGCCCGCGTCAACGGCCGCGAAGTCGTCACTTTCGGGTTCGAGCGCGCACGCGGCGCCTCCGACGTCGCCGTCTACGACGCGGCAATGGAGAAGCTGAAGGAAATCCAGAAGTCCCACCCCGACATCCACGTCACCCGCCTGTTCTCGCAGGTGGACTACACGCGCGGCCAGTACACCTCCTCGATGGAGGCCCTGGTCGAAGGCGCGGTGCTGGCCATCGTCATCGTCTTCCTGTTCCTCCGCGACTGGCGCGCGACGATGATCTCGGCGCTGGCGATCCCGCTCTCGGCGATCCCGACCTTCTGGTTCATGGACCTGCTGGGCTTCACGCTGAACTTCCTCTCGCTCCTCGCGCTCAGCCTCGTCGCGGGCGTGCTGGTCGATGACGCCATCGTCGAGATCGAGAACATCGTGCGCCACATGCGCATGGGCAAGAGCGCCTACCAGGCCTCGATCGACGCCGCCGACGAGATCGGCCTCGCGGTCGTCGCGACGACCTTCTCGATCGTCGCGGTGTTCCTGCCAGTGGGCCTGATGCCCGGCATTCCGGGGCAGTTCTTCAAGGCGTTCGGCCTGACCGTCGTGGTCGCGGTGCTGATGAGCCTTGCGGTCGCGCGCGTGATCACGCCGATGGTCGCGGCCTACTTCCTCAAGGCGCACGGCCATGCCGAGCACGGCGGCGGCAAGGCCATGGACCTCTACATGAAGATCCTCGCCTGGACGCTCGACAGCCGCGAAGCGCACCGCCGCAAGGCCGCGCTGGTGCGCCAGCCGTTCCACCCCGCCTATGCCCTGGTCGCCACGATCGCGTTCATCCTGCTGATCGCCGCCGGGCTTGCCGCATCCGGATTGCTGTTTACCGCCCTGCAGACCGGAATTACCAAGATCGGCCTCAAGGGCGCCGCCTTCGTGATCGCCGCGATCCTCTCCCCGCTCGCCATTCCCGTGGCGATCTGGCTGCTGGGCAAACTGTTCCGGCTGCTGGCGAGCGCGATGGGGGCGCTTGGCCGCTGGTATCGCTATTACACCGACCGCGTGATCGCGCGCATGCACGACCACCGCTTCTACGCCTTCTGCGCCTCGGTCTACGCGCTCGTCGTCACTTTCGCGCTGCTCGCGGGCCTGCCGCAGCAGTTCCAGCCCAGCACCAACAATGACACCAGCGAGGTCAAGATCGAACTGGTGCCCGGCACCACGCTCGAACAGTCCGAGTTGATCGGCGGCCGCGTCTCGCGCCTGCTCGAAAAGCAGCCCGAGGTCGAGCGCGTGCTGCAGTTCGCGGGCGAAGGTTCCGGCACGCTCTACATCGCCCTCAAGCCCGCCAAGGAACGCGAGGCGACCAGCATCGAGTTCGAGCGCCGCATGGCCCCGCAACTGCAGGACGTCGCCGATGCGCGCGTCAGCTTCGCCTCGCAGTCGGGCGGGTTCGGTTCGGGCCGCGACTTGTCGATCATGCTGTCGGGCAGCGATTCCGAATTGCTCAACAAGACCGCGCAGACCCTCGTGGAGCAGATGCGCGCGATCCCCGGCGTCGTTGCCCCGCGCATCGCCGCCGACCTGCAGCGCCCCGAACTGCTGATCGTGCCGCGCCCCGACCTTGCCGCGCAGCTTGGCGTGACGACGTCCGCGCTCAGCCAGACGATCCGCATCGCGACCTTGGGCGAGATCGACCAGAACGCCGCCAAGTTCTCGCTGAGCGACCGTCAGGTACCGATCCGCGTGATCCTCGACCGCACCTCGCGCCGCGATTTCTCGACGATCGAGAACCTGCCGGTCTCCACCGTCAGCGGCGGCACCGTGCCCCTGAAGCGCGTGGCGGAAATCCGCTTCGGCGCCGGCCCCACGCAGATCCAGCGCTACAACCAGTCGCGCCGTATCTTCGTCGGCGCCGACCTTGGCGAAGGGCAGGTCAAGGGGCCGATCATGACGCAGATCCAGAACCTGCCGATCATGAAGAACCTGCCGATGGGCGTCTCAAACGCCCCCGTCGGCGAGGACAAGTGGCAGGCGGAGATGATCACCAACTTCGTCACCGCCGTCATCTCGGGCATCTTCCTGGTCTTCGCGGTGCTGGTGCTGCTCTACAAGCGCTTCGTCTCGCCGCTGGTCAACATGGCCTCGCTGCTGCTGGCGCCGCTGGGCGGCATGCTGGCGCTGACCGTCGCCGGACAGCCGATCTCGATGCCGGTCTACATCGGCATTCTGATGCTGCTGGGCATCGTCGCCAAGAACTCCATCCTGCTGATCGACTTCGCGATCGAGGAGATGAGCAAGGGCGTCGACAAGCTCACCGCCATCATGGACGCCGGGCACAAGCGCGCCCAGCCGATCGTCATGACCACCGTGGCGATGACCGCGGGCATGGTGCCGACCGCGCTGTCGATCTCGGGCGACGGCGCGTTCCGTGCGCCGATGGGCGTGACGGTGATCGGCGGACTTCTGCTCTCCACCCTGCTCACGCTGGTGATCGTGCCTGCAGCCTTCAGCCTCGCCGATGGTTTCGAGAAGCGGGTCGGGCCGAAGCTGCGCAAGTCGCTGCTGACCTACGACCCCGATCAGCACCACGCCGGGACGCCCACTCACGCGCACCCGGCCGAGTAAGGAAGGGGCCAGCTTGCTGCCATTGGGCCGCCGGAATGCAGGTATACCGCTGACGGGCATCGCCATCGATCGAGGCCGCCGGATGCGCCTGTTCGCGACCGGGCTGCTGCTGGCGATGGGTGTCGCCTTCGTCGTGCTCCACAAGGTTGCAGGCACGCACCCGGCATGGGGGTACGCCATCGCCTTCACCGAGGCCGCGATGGTCGGCGGCCTCGCGGACTGGTTCGCGGTAACCGCGCTGTTCCGCCGTCCACTCGGCCTGCCGATCCCGCACACGGCGATCATTCCGGAGAACAAGGACCGCATCGCCGATTCGATGGCGACGTTCCTGCGCGACAACTTCCTCACCCCGCAAGTCGTCGCGCGGCGCGTGAACGCCTTCAACTTCGCGGCCGCCGCCGGCACTTTCCTTGCTGACCCGGGACGCGGCGGCCAATCGCGCATCCGCGCGGGCGCGGCGAACCTGATCGCCGACGTGCTCGAATCACTCGATCCCGAACGGCTCGGCAACCAGGTCCGGTCGGGGCTCGCACGCCAGCTGGAGCGGGTGGAAGTCGCCCCCCTGCTCGGCCAGATGCTGAGCGCGATGATCGCCGACCGCCGCCACCTGCCGCTCGTCGAAGGCTCGGTGCGCTGGGTCGGAGAGGCTCTGGAGGCGAACGAGGAGATGGTACGCGCCATGATCCGCGAGCGCGCCCACAGCCTGCTGCGCCTGACCGGCCTCGACACCCGCATCGCCAATTCGGTGCTCGACGGCCTTTACAAGCTGCTCGCCGAGATGATCGTACAGCCCGACCATCCGCTGAAGCTCAAGGTCGAGCAGATGCTGGAAAGCCTCGCCGACCGCCTCGTCAACGATCCGGAAACGCGAGAGCGGGTGGAAAACGCCAAGCGTGAACTGATCGCCAATCCTGCCGTCGGCCAGTGGTGGCAGTCGGTCTGGGAACGCCTGCGCCGCAAGCTGATCGACGCCGCCCGCAACCCCGACGCGGCGCTGGCGGGGCAACTGACGACGATGCTCGGCGAACTGGGCACCGCGCTGCAGGGCGATCGGCGCCTGCAGGCCCAGATCAACCGTTTCGCCCGTCGCACGCTGGTCGGCGTCACCGCGCGCTATGGCGAGGAGATCGTCGGCCTCGTCTCGGGCACCGTGAAGCGCTGGGACGCCCGCACGATAAGCAACCGCTTGGAAGGCGCAGTCGGCCGCGACCTGCAGTTCATCCGCATCAACGGCACGCTGGTGGGCGGCTTGTTCGGGGTCTGCATCCATGCCATCGATCGGCTGCTATGACCGATGGACCACTGCTGACAACCGACCGTTTCGACTTGTGGCGCCCGGTGGCGAGCGATCTGCCCCAGCTGTGCGCGCTCATCGATGACGAGGAGACCCGCCGCTATCTCGGCCCTGCCTCGGCCGAGAAGCAGCCGCAGTTCGACCGCCTGATGCGCAACGCGGGCTCCTGGGCGCTCTACGGCTACGGCACCTTCATGGTGCGACCGCATGGCGCAGACAGCATCATCGCTGCATGCGGTGTCTTCCATTCGTGGCGTGGCTTCGGCCACGATGTCGGCATGGACGACGTTCCCGAGGCGGGCTGGATCGTCCGCCGCGACTGGTGGGGCAAGCGCGTGGCGGGTGAAGTGATGGAGGCCGTTCTCGGCTGGTTCGATCCAGCACATGGTCCAAAACGCATCGCCTGCATGATCGAGGAGGGCAATGCGGCATCGGAACGCGTAGCGGCGGCCCTCGGCTTCGCGCGCTACGGCGCGCATGTCAGCGACGATGCGAAACTCATGCTGTTCGAGCGCTTGCCTGGGGGCCGCTGAGTGCGGCGTCAGTTATCGTATACGATGCTGCCTGAAAAGAACGAGGCGACAGGCTGACCGTTGCTATCAAGCGCGGGCTCGAATCTGGCCATGCCGATTACCATGTCGCAAACTTTCGTATTGAAGTTGGCATTCCTGAAGGCGTTTACCGTTTCGCACTGCGTCGGTTGTCCGGCCTTGTCCACCATGACGCGCAAGTTCAGGCGTCCATCCTTGCCCTGATATTCGAGTTCAGACGGGAAATCCTTGAGTATCTCGGATATCCATTTTTTGTCCGCCACTTTAGGGAGGCGCGTAAGCTCGGCCTGCTCGGCTGGGTCAAGGCCCCAATTCCGCACCAGCGCGTCGGTGCAAGTCCGCAGCGCGGAAAGCACCGGAAGAACACTGCCGGTGTCGAGAACGAATGTCTGATGCGATGTCGCCAGACTGATCCGATCGACCGTGGCCTCGAAATCAGAATCCGGCATCGGCTCGGCTGCGAGGCCCCCCACCTGCCGGTGCTTCCTGGTAGCCAATGCACTGGAAAACAGAACCGCTGGACCGTATGCGCCCGCGCGTGCGTTGTGATGCAGACTGGGAAACGAAAGCTCGTGGAGGCCATAGGCGATTCCGAATTGCGGCGCCTGCTGCAGCCGTGCAGCGATCTCGCCTGCAACGGTAACTTCGAAATCGCGACCGGGGCCGTATGTCCTCATGCTCAGCAAAACCGGTCTTTTACTGGTACCGAAGCGTCGAACCATGACGCAACTCGTCTTCTGGTAATCTACCAACCATTGCGAAATCGCGGGCAACGTCGTGATTTTGGGTTTGGCGTGGCAGCAGGTTCCGACGGTCAACCCGCAGAGCATCGCAAGAAGAGCCCAAAAATTCCAATGCCTCATGATTGCAACGTCCCCCGACCATGCACATCGTGTAGGCACTGACATCCACACGATACCCAGCAAATAACCCCCGGATTTGCATCCGGGGGTTAAGCATTTGTGACAGACGGGAATTTTCAGATTTCAAAGCTTGCCGGTAAGCTCCGGCACGGCAGTGAAGAGATCCGCCACGAGGCCCACGTCGGCCACCTGGAAGATCGGGGCATCCTCGTCCTTGTTGATGGCGATGATGGTCTTGGAGTCCTTCATGCCCGCAAGGTGCTGGATCGCGCCCGAGATGCCGACCGCGATGTAGACTTCCGGAGCCACGATCTTGCCAGTCTGGCCGACCTGGTAGTCGTTGGGCACGTAGCCCGCATCGACCGCAGCGCGCGAGGCGCCGACGGCGGCGCCCAGCTTGTCCGCCAGCGGCATGATGGTAGCCTCGAAGGTTTCCGAGTCCTTGAGCGCACGGCCGCCCGAGACAATGATCTTGGCGCTGGTCAGCTCCGGACGCTCCGACTTGGCGATTTCCGCGCCCACGAAGCTGGAGAGGCCCGCGTCACCGGCGCCCGTCACGTCCTCGACCACGCCCGAACCGCCAGTGGCCTCAGCCTTGGCGAAGGCCGTGCCGCGCACGGTGATGACGAGCTTCGCATCGCTCGATTCGACGGTGGCGATGGCGTTGCCAGCGTAGATCGGACGGGTGAAGGTCTTCTCGCCCTCGACCGAGAGGATGTCCGAGATCTGCGCGACGTCGAGCAGCGCGGCAACGCGCGGGGCGACGTTCTTGCCGGTGGTGGTGGCCGGCGCAATGAAGGCGTCGTGGTGACCCATCAGGTCCACGATCAGCGGCGCGATGTTCTCGGCCAGCGCGTGCTCGTAAGCCGCGTCGTCGGCGAAGTGGACCTTGCCCACGCCGGCGATCTGCGCGGCGGCGTCAGCCACGGCGCGCGCGCCGGAACCGGCGACGAGGAGGTGGACTTCACCCAGCTTGGCAGCAGCGGTGACGGCGGAGAGGGTAGCGTCCTTGACGGAGGCGTTGTCGTGTTCGACCCAAACGAGCGTCTTCATTATGCGACTCCCAGTTCCTTGAGCTTGGCGACGAGGCCGTCGACGTCGGCAACCTTGATACCGGCCGAACGGACGGGCGGCTCGGAGACCTTGAGGGTCTTGAGACGCGGCGCGATGTCCACGCCGTAGTCGGCGGGCGACTTCACATCGAGCTGCTTCTTCTTCGCCTTCATGATGTTGGGCAGCGAAGCGTAGCGCGGCTCGTTGAGGCGCAGGTCGGTGGTGACGATGGCGGGGAGCGACAGCTTCACCGTCTCGAGGCCGCCATCGACTTCGCGGGTCACGGAGACCGAGTCGCCGGCAACATCGACCTTCGAGGCGAAGGTGCCCTGCGGACGGCCGGTCAGCGCGGCGAGCATCTGGCCGGTCTGGTTCGAATCGTCGTCGATCGCCTGCTTGCCGAGGATCACGAGGCCAGGGTTCTCTTCGGCTACGATGGCCTTGAGGATCTTGGCCACGGCCAGCGGTTCGACTTCGGCGTCGGTCTCGATCAGGATCGCGCGGTCGGCGCCCATGGCGAGCGCGGTACGCAGGGTTTCCTGGGCCTTCGCCGGCCCGACCGAGACGGCGATGATCTCTTCGGCCTTGCCCGCTTCCTTGAGGCGGATGGCTTCCTCGACGGCGATCTCGTCGAAGGGGTTCATGCTCATCTTGACGTTGGCAAGGTCAACGCCCGTGCCGTCGGCCTTGACCCGCGGCTTCACGTTGTAATCGATGACCCGCTTAACGGGCACGATGATCTTCATTGCGATCTGTCCTCTCACTGCTGGGACGGCAAATTTAACCGCACGATTAAATTCTGGTGCGAGCTATCGCGTTCCTCTGCCTCGACGTCAAGCCTCGCTAAAGCGCTAAGAGCTTGCGACGGGAAAAGAGAAACTTCGCGCAACGCATACATGCAGAAACGGCGGGGGTCGCGAAACCCCCGCCGTCTCAATATTCGCTATATGATCGTGCGCATGATGCGCATCACCGAAAGGATCAGGCGACGGCCTGGACTTCGGCGACGATCTTCTTGGCGGCATCGCCCAGGTCATTGGCGGGGACGATCGCGAGGCCCGAGTTGGCCAGGATGTCCTTGCCCTGCTGGACGTTGGTGCCTTCGAGGCGGACGACGAGCGGAACCTGCAGGTTCACTTCCTTCGCCGCGGCAACGATGCCCTCGGCGATGATGTCGCACTTCATGATGCCGCCGAAGATGTTCACGAGGATGCCCTTCACTGCGGGGTCCGCGAGAATGATCTTGAACGCCGCGGTCACCTTCTCCTTGTTGGCGCCGCCGCCGACGTCGAGGAAGTTGGCCGGGAACATGCCGTTCAGCTTGATGATGTCCATCGTCGCCATGGCAAGGCCGGCGCCGTTGACCATGCAGCCGATGTCACCGTCGAGCTTGATGTAGGCGAGGTCGTACTTCGAGGCTTCGATCTCGGCCGGGTCTTCCTCGGTCTCGTCGCGCAGGGCGAAGATGTCGGGGTGACGGGCGAGAGCGTTCGAATCGAAGCTCATCTTGGTGTCGAGGACGAGCAGCTCGCCGCCCTTCGATTCGACCAGCGGGTTGATCTCGACCATGTCGCAGTCCATCGCGATGAACGCGGTGTAGAGCTGCTTGGCGAGCTTCTGGGCCTGCTTGTTGAGGTCACCCGACAGGTTCAGCGCGAAAGCGACGGCGCGGCCATGGTGCGCCTGGAAGCCTTCGGCCGGATCGATGGTGATCGTGGTGATCTTCTCGGGCGTGTTGTGCGCGACTTCCTCGATGTCCATGCCGCCTTCGGTCGACACGATCATGGCGACACGGCCGGTCTTGCGGTCCACCAGCATCGACAGGTAGTATTCCTTGTCGATGTCGACGCCGTCGGTCACGTAGAGACGGTTGACCTGCTTGCCCGCTTCACCGGTCTGGATGGTGACGAGGGTGTTGCCGAGCATTTCCTTGGCGAAAGCCTCGACTTCCTCGATCGACTTGGCAAGACGCACGCCGCCCTTGGCGTCGGCGGGGAGTTCCTTGAACTTGCCCTTGCCGCGGCCGCCGGCGTGGATCTGCGCCTTGACGACGTAGAGCGGTCCGGGGAGCTGCTTGGCAGCAGCGACTGCCTCTTCGACGGTGAGGGCGGCGATGCCGGCGGGAATGCCCACGCCATACTTCGCGAGGAGTTCCTTGCCCTGATATTCGTGAATGTTCATCGCTCAAATCGCTTTCTGCTGGAGGTTCCCGGGGAAGGCGCCGTAGCCATATGTTCGGCGTCCGCCTAAGCACATCCCGGCGCCCTTGAAAAGGCCCGGCGCCTGCGCAAATGCATAGCCACGTCGAATTTCATCGACCTTATTTGATATCAGTTCTCAATAGCAATTGATGCGGGAGCGCGCCCGATGATCGACAGAAAGCGACTCGAAGCCATCGTCCGGGAGGCCGGACGCATCGCCCTTGCCGGATGGCCGGGCGATGGGCACGCGCTCGAATCGTGGGAAAAGACGCCGGGAAGCCCGGTCTGCACCGCCGATCTCGCGGTCGATGCCTACCTCAAGCGCGAACTGCGCGCATTGCTGCCTGCGGCAGGATGGCTTTCGGAAGAGACGGCCGACACGCAGGATCGGCAGGACCATGAACTGGTCTGGCTGGTCGATCCGATCGACGGCACCCGAGACTACATTCATGGTCGCAAGGGCTGGGCGATTTCGGTAGCGCTGGTGAACACGCGGCGGCCATTGCTGGGCTACCTCTTCGCCCCCGTGCGTAACCGCGACAACGGCGGCGAGTTCTGGTCGGCCGAAGCGGGCAAGGGCGCATGGCTGAACGGCGCCCGGCTCACCGCAAGCGAACGCGAGGTGCTGGGCGGATCGCGCGTACCCGCCCTCAAGCTGGCTCCCGAGGACGCCGACCTCACCCTTGTCGAGCAGCCCAATTCGATCGCCCTGCGCATGGCCATGATCGCAGCCGGAGACGCCGATCTTCTGGCGACCCTGCGCTGGGGCTACGAGTGGGACATCGCCGCTGCCGCACTGATCGCACGCGAGGCGGGCGCCTCGGTGACCGACGCCTTCGGCCAGCCGCTCAACTACAACAAGCGCGATCCCCGCGCATTCGGCGTTCTGGTTTCCTCGAATGGCATCCATGCTGCCGCGGTCGAGCGACTCGCAGATCGCGCGCGGCGCTATTCGGTCTGACCGAACGGCTGCGGCACCCTCTCAGGACCCTTCGGCGCCCTCACCCTCGGAGTCCTTGGGCATTTCCTCGCCCATATCCTCACCCTTCCAGGCGGGATCGTTCGCCATCCGCTCGATCAGGTTGTGCGCGAAGGTGCTCATGCCGCCGCCGTGCGGGTTGTTCGCCACCGGCCCCAGCACGATGCGGGCTTCCGGGGAACGCCCCAGCCGCAGCAGCGTCGTCCCGAGCGTCATGCGAAGGCCCAGATCGAAGGGGGCCAGTTCCACTGCCCGGATCAGCCCGTCGACCGCAAGTTTCGGAGGTTGCTCTCCCTGCTCGACGAAGCTGCGGTAGAAGTAGATCAGCGGCAGCGGGTGGTCGTTCTCCAGCCGGTTGAGCGCGATGAAGGGAGCCCGCGCCGTCTTGTACGCGGCAGCGCGCTCCTTGTCGTCGCCCTTGTTGTCCTCAGCCTCGCGGAACAGCGCATAGCCCTTCTGGACGTAGGCGTTGACTTGCGAGGGATCACGCCTGATCGCGGTATCGGCGGCGGCGACGGCCTCCTTGTCGTGCCCGGCGTCATATTCACACTCAGCCAGCGCGGCGAGCACCGCTGCATCATCGGGATACTTCGCCGCGATCGCCCGCGCCTCGACCAGCAGCGTCGCGGCTTCCTCGCTCGACACGCCGCGCCGCGAACGGATGCGCACCGGCATGATCTCCGCCTCCCCCGCCGAGAGCGTGCGCAGCGACACCGGGCCGATCGTCAGCAGTTCCGGCTTGAGCGTCAGCGCCGTCATCCGCCGCTGCCGCAAGTAATGGTCGAGATCCTTTTCCAGCTTGTCGAAATCGCCGAAAGCTTCCAGCGCTGCGGCGCGCTGGCCGCGTCCATTGGCAAGCAGCTCGGTGTAGCGGGTGAACTGGCCTTTGCGATCGCCGCCAAAGGTCAGGTAATGATAGAGCAGCCAGCTCTTGCCGTAGAAGGCGTCGTAGCTGGTGTGCTTGCGCTTGTCGTAATCGGTTGGGTCGAGCAGGTCCGCCGCCTTGACGTCCTGCGCATAGAGCAGTTCCCCCGCGCGGTGACTGGCGGGGCGGCCGAGCCAGAGCCCGCCGTCCGCCTCGAACTTGGCCGAGGCGAAAAACTCCGCCGACCCTTCGCTCAGCCAGCGTGGCATGGCCGAGACGTTGCTGGAAATCAGGAAGTGGTGGGCATATTCGTGCAGCAACACGATCATCGACCAAGTCACTTGCCCGCTGCCGCTCTGCACGGCGGGCACGATCGCCAGCGAGCCCCCTGCCCGTGGCACGTAGAAACCACCGACGAACTTGTTGTCGCCGCCATGAAGCTCGCGCACTTCGCGGGTGTTCTTCACGACATAGACGGTGACCCGGTTCGACGGGCTGGGCTTGGCGACTTTGGAGCCCAGCACATAGGCCATCCCCGCGTGATACCGCTCAAGCTGCTGCGCAAAGCGGGTGATGTCCTTGTCGGAATCGTTGGCGTAGATGACGAAGTGTTCGCTCGACGCCTCGGTCCAGGCCGCCTGCGCAGGCGTAACCGAGAACCACGCAGCCAGCGCCGCCGCCACAATCCTGAAACGCATCAAGTCCCCCCGAACCCTGTTCGCGGCCAGACTACGCCGATATTGCGGCGTTTCAAGTTACTCTATGGAAATCACGTGGTTACGAAGAAGGGGCCGGTGCGGTTTTCCGCGCCGGCCCCTTCCCCGATCCCGCTTCCTGCGGAAGGTCTTACTTCGCCGAGCTGGCGTCGTCGGTGGTGACCGGCGTGATCTTGATCTCGACACGGCGGTTGAGCGCGCGGCCCTCCGGCGTGTTGTTGTCGGCGACCGGGTAGTTCATGCCCATGCCCTGCGTCTGAATGCGCGAGGACGAGACACCTCGGCTGATCAGGTAGCGCGCCACCGAATCGGCACGGCGCTTCGACAGGTCCATGTTGTAGGCGGCCGAGCCGGTCGAATCGGTGTGGCCGTAGACGTCGACGAGGCTGTTCGGATACTGCACCATCGACTGCGCGACCTTGTCGAGCGAGGTCTGGAACGAAGGGCTGACGACGGTGGAATTCACCGCGAACGTCACGTCCGGCAGGTTCACCAAGATGCCGTCGCCCTGCTGGGTGACGTCGATGCCCGAACCGGCGGTCTGTTCCTTCAGCTCCTTGATCTGCTTGTCCATCTGGTAGCCGACGACGCCGCCCGCGACGCCGCCGATGCCGGCACCGACGATGCGTGCGGTCTTGCCGCCGATGACGCTGCCCAGCAGATAGCCAAGGCCCGCGCCGCCTGCGCCGCCGATCGCCGTGCGCGAAACCTTGCGCTCACCGGTGTTCGGATCAGTGACGCAGGCGGAAACCGAAACCAGCGCGAAGACCGCGGCGGCCGAAGTGATCAGGCGCGACTTTTTCATCTCTTGGGTGTCCCTTCCTCTTGATGTGCCCTTATACCGGACATCTGTGCGGTAGTGAACATGAACGGCGAATGGCTTGTGCGCCCTTCAACACACAGCATTACGTACGGTTCCCAGGCCCGCAACAGATTGCCTCACACATTGCAAAGCGTTGCCATGCGGCGTTTGGCCAACACGGGTTCTTCGCGCGGCGCACAATCTCTGCTAGCCGTGAAAGCACTGTGACACCCTTTCCCTGGACCGACGTCCTCATCATCATCGGGCTGATTCTGCTGAACGGCCTGTTCTCGATGTCCGAACTGGCCATCGTCTCCGCGCGCACGCCGCGCCTCAAGATGTCCGCCGACAAGGGCAGCCGGGCCGCCCTGACCGCGATGGAACTGGCAGCCGACCCGGGCCGCTTCCTCTCGACGGTACAGATCGGCATCACGCTCATAGGCATCATCGCGGGCGCTTATTCGGGCGCGAGTCTCGGCCAGCCGGTCGGCGATCGCCTCGCCACGCTCGGCGTGCCGGTCCGTTTCGCAGGCGAGCTGGGTTTCGCGCTGGTGATCATTGCCACGACATACGCCAGCGTCGTCGTCGGCGAACTGGTGCCCAAGCAACTGGCCCTGCGCATGGCCGAGCCGGTTGCGCTGGTCATGGCCCGCCCGATGAGTATCCTGGCGACGGCGATGGGTCCGTTCGTCTGGCTGCTCGACAAGTCCTCGGGCCTGATCCTGCGCCTGTTCTCGATCCGCAGCGGGGATACCGAGCGTCTCACCGCCGAGGAACTCCACATGATTTTCGCCGAGGCCACCCGCACCGGCGTGATCGAGGAGGAGGAGCGCGCGATGATGACCGGCGTGATGCGTCTCGCCGAGCGTCCCGTGCGCGAACTGATGACCCCGCGCAACCAGATCGACTGGATCGACGCCGACGCCGACGAGACCCAGCTGCGCGCCAAGATCGCCGCCTCGCCGCACTCGCTGCTGCCGGTGGTGGCGGGCGAAGGCGCACCAGACAACGTGGTCGGCATCCTCAAGGTCAAGGAAGTGCTCGCCGCGCTGGTCGAGGGCCGGACGGTCGAGGTCCGCGCGATGATGCGCAAGGCCGAGGTCATCCCCGACCAGCTCGACGCCATGGACGCCCTGCGCAAGCTGCAGACCGCCGAAGTGTCGATGGCTGTGGTCCACGACGAATACGGTCACCTCGAAGGCGTGGTGACCCCCTCCGACGTTCTGGCCGCGCTGGCAGGCAACTTCGTCTCGCATCAGGACGAGGGCGACGAGCCCATGGTGACCGAGCGCGAGGACGGATCACTGCTGGTCTCGGGCGCCATGCCCGCCGATTCGCTGGCGGATCGCCTTGGCATCACGCTGCCCGAGGACCGTGATTTCGCGACCCTCGCGGGACTCGTACTCCACGTACTGCGCAAGGTCCCGCGCGAGGGCGAGCACTTCATCGATCAGGGCTGGCGTTTCGAAGTCATCGACATGGACGGGCTCAAGATCGACAAGCTCCTCGTCAGCAGCGTCGAGGATGAGGACGACGGCGTCACCGGTGACGGTTGACAAGCCTGCTGGCCGGCTAAGACATGATTGAGAGGGCACGCGGTGCGACCCGCGTGCCCTTTTTCATGTCCAGAAAGAATTAAGGGCCGGCATCGCAGAACACACCTCGTCATCCCAGCGAAGGCTGGGGCCGCTCGCCGCGCAAAGCCCGACCCTCGACCGGACGCTTTGACGATAGCTAAACCTTGGATCGTCATTGCGAGCGTAGCGAAGCAATCCAGAGCGGCGCCGAACTGCCCTGGATTGCTTCGCTACGCTCGCAATGACGAAGGGTGGGGCAATCGCTATGGCAGTAACAGGCCAGCGGTCCCAGCCTTCGCTGGGATGATGGGTTGTGCCCTGCACGATACGAAAAAGGCCGGACTTTCGCCCGGCCTTTTTCGTATCGTTTCAGCGAGAGATCAGCTGCCCACGGCAGTCTGCGCGTCACGCCCATCGCCTTCCGGCGCGGCGAGAATCGCGCGTGTCAGCTGGCCCTTGGCGACCGTGTAGGTCTGCGGATCGCCCACCGTCGAGCGGATTGACGGATCGGCGGTGCCTGCCATGCTCAGCGCCGACTTCTCGATGTCGCTGCGGGCCTGCGGGCCGCCAAACAGCGCATCGAGCGTCTGCTGCTGCATCGAATCATCGGCCGGGCGAGGCTGGCCCTGCTTCGGCGGGCTCAGCGAGAAGTCGGGCGGCACCACCAGCGGGGTCTGGCGCTGCACGGCGAACTCGTCGGGGCGAGCACGGTTGAACAGGCCGGTGCTGCCGCAAGCGGACAGCATGACCGCGCCCGTCGCGACGAGGAGGAGGGCAGCGGTTTTCTTCATGCGCATCAAATTCAACTCGCGTTTAATCTGCAATCGGGGCGGGTTGCGCCTCTGTCTCGGGCTTGTCGCGCGAAAACAGGGAACGGGCAAGGATAATCAGGACGCCGATGGTGATGGCGGCGTCCGCAAGATTGAAGATCAGGAAGGGCCGCCAGCCTCCGAAATGCAGGTCGGCATAGTCGATGACATAGCCGACGCCGAAACGGTCGCGGATGTTTCCCGCCGCACCGCCCAGCACCATGCCGAGCGCCGCGATCTCCGGCAGCTTGCGCTCGCGCAGCAGCCAGACGAACACGAAAGCGGCAATCGCGCCGGTCGTGGCGACCAGCGCCCAGCGTCCCTCGGGCGAACCCGCAGTGAACAGGCCGAGCGAGACGCCGAAGTTCTGCGTCCACGTCAGGTTGAAGAACGGCAGGACGTAGACCTGCCCGATCCGGTCGAGATCGATGCCTTCGGTGATCCAGCCCTTGATGCCCTGGTCGATCGCATAGACGACCACGGCGACCAGCAGGCCGATCACACGCTTCATCCAGGGGTTCATTCCACCGGCTCCACGACGTCGTCGCAGCGGTCGCACAGCGCGCCGTCCTCGGTCACTTCCGGGAGATGGCGCCAGCAGCGGCCGCACTTGTGGTCGGTGGAGGGGGTGACGGTCACCTCCTCGCCCTGCCCGCGCGTGACTGTCCCGGTGATGAACAGCTCGGCGAGATCGGCCTCAGGTGCGCTTTCGGGCACCGTGACGACGGCGGCCAGGCTGGAGCCGATGATCTTCTCCCGCCGCAGCGGCTCGATCGCCTCGGTCACAGCCGCGCGCAGCGTGCGCAGTTGGGCCCACTTCGCATCGTCTGCCTCGACCGCCGGAACTTCCGGCCATTCGAGCAGGTGAACGCTGTCGCCGTCCGGATAGCGCGATCCCCACGTTTCCTCGGCGGTGAACACGATCACCGGCGCGGCGTAGCGGATCAGCGCGTGGAACAGCGTGTCCAGCACCGTGCGGTAGGCGCGGCGCTTGGGGTCCGTTGGCGCGTCGCAGTAGAGGCAGTCCTTGCGGATATCGAAGAAGAACGCGGAGAGGTCCTCGTTGCAGAAATCGAGCAGCGACCGGACGTAGGTGTTGAAGTCGAAGGCATCGATCGCCCCGCGCAGCGTCGCGTCGAGCTTGCCCAGCAGCGCAAGCACGTAGCGCTCCAGTTCGGGCATCTCCGACACGGGAAGGCGCTCCGCCTCGTCGAAGCCGTCCAGTGCGCCCAGCAGGTAGCGCAGGGTGTTGCGCAGCTTGCGGTACTGGTCGGCGACGCCCTTCAGGATTTCGTCGCCGATGCGGTGGTCCTCGGTGAAATCCACCGAGAGCGCCCAGAGACGAATGATGTCGGCGCCGTTGGTCTCCATGACCTTGAGCGGGCTGATCGTGTTGCCCAGCGACTTGGACATCTTCATGCCCTTGGCGTCCATCGTGAAGCCGTGGGTCAGCACCGCCTTGTACGGCGCATGGCCGCGCGTGGCGCAGCTTTCCAGCAGCGAGGACTGGAACCAGCCGCGATGCTGGTCGGAGCCTTCGAGATAGAGATCCGCCTTCGGGCCGGTATAGCCTTCGGGGCGCAGCAGATCGGGCCAACGGCCTGATTCCAGAACGAAAGCGTGCGTGGAGCCGGAATCGAACCAGACGTCGAGAATGTCGGCGACGCGCTCGTAATCGTCGGCGTTGTAGCCGTTGCCGAGCAGGTCCTGCGCGGCTTCGTCCGACCAGCCATCGACGCCCTTCGCCAGGATCGCGGCGCGGATGCGTTCGTTGACGGCGGGATCGACGAGGTATTCGCCGGTCTTGCGGTGCACGAACAGCGTGATCGGCACGCCCCATGCGCGCTGGCGCGAGAGCACCCAGTCGGGGCGCCCCTCGACCATCGCGCCGATGCGGTTGCGGCCCTTGTCGGGAACGAAGCGGGTTTCGGCGATGGCCTGCAGCGCCGCCTGACGAAGCGTCGGCGCGTCCATCAGGTTTTCCTCGGCGGGATCGATCGCCCCGCCCTCGTTCTCCCAGCGCTTGTCGGCCGGGGTCTTGGGCGAGATATGCGTCATCGCCTTGTCCATCGGCACGAACCACTGCGGGGTGCAGCGGTAGATCACCTTGGCCTTGGAACGCCACGAGTGCGGGTACGAGTGCTTGTAGTCCGCCGAAGCCGCCAGCAAGCCGCCCGCTTCGCGCAGGTCGGAGCAGATCGGGCCGTCGGGGGCGTTGAACTTCGGGTTGATGACCGAGCCCTGTCCGGCCAGCCACAGCCAGTCCTCGCGGTACTTGCCGTCGGCCTCGACCACGAACTTGGGGTTGATGCCGTTGGCCTTGCACAGATCGAAGTCGTCCTCGCCATGGTCGGGCGCCATGTGGACGAGGCCGGTGCCGCTCTCGGTGGTGACGAAATCGCCCGCCAGCAGCGGACGCGGCTCGGCGAAGAAGCCGCCGAGCGCGTGCATCGGGTGGCGAGCGATGGTGCCGGCGAGGTCGGTGCCTTTGCCGCGCCATAGTTCCGCATTGGCTTGGAAGATAACCTTGCTGTCATGACCAGCCGCTTTCAGCAGGCCAGTCAGATATGCGGACATTCGCTCTTGGAAGGACTTTTGCAGTTCCGCAGCAATCAGGAATTTCCTGCCGAACAATGCACGGCCGACGTTGGCATGAGAAGCTGATTCCTGCTCCCCCCACCCAACTACGCCTAGTGAAGACGTCTGAAGAACAACATACTCAACCTCCGGCCCATAAGCCAAAGCCTGGTTCACCGGGATCGTCCAGGGCGTCGTCGTCCAGATCACCGCATAGGCGCCGACCAGTTCGGGCACGGCCGACTCAACGATCTCGAACGCCACGTCGATCTGGGTCGAGGTGATGTCCTCGTACTCAACCTCGGCTTCGGCGAGGGCGGTCTTCTCCACCGGCGACCACATCACCGGCTTGGCGCCGCGATAGAGCATGCCGTTCTCGGCGAACTTGAGCAGTTCGCCGACGATGGTGGCCTCGGCCTGGAAGTCCATCGTCAGGTACGGGTTGTCCCAGTCGCCGTTGATGCCCAGGCGCTTGAGCTGCTCGCGCTGCACGTTCACCCAGTTCTGGGCATAGGCGCGGCATTCGGCGCGGAATTCCTCCGCCGGAACCTCGTCCTTGTTCTTCTTTTTCTTGCGGTACTCTTCCTCGACCTTCCACTCGATCGGCAGGCCGTGGCAGTCCCAGCCGGGAACGTAAGGCGCGTCCTTGCCCAGCAGGGTCTGGGTGCGGACGACCATGTCCTTGAGGATGTGGTTCAGCGCGTGGCCGATGTGCATGTCGCCGTTGGCATAAGGCGGGCCGTCATGCAGCACGAACTTGTCGCGGCCGCGGCGGGCGTCACGGGTCTTCTCGTAAATCTTTTCCGACTGCCAGCGCGCAAGAATGCCCGGCTCCTTCTGGGGGAGTCCGGCCTTCATCGGGAAATCGGTCTTCGGCAGGAAGACGGTGCTACGATAGTCGCGCTGTTCGGTCATGATCGCGGGGCACTAGAACAAATGCGCGATCGTTGGAAGTGCGAGGATTCGGTGAGGCTCGCCGTCCCCTGCCCGCGTCACCCTGAACTCGTTTCAGGGTCCATTGTGCCGCAAGCCCGGAAGCTGGAATGGTAAACTGCGAGTGCGGCCTTGTGGAGCGACAGTCCGGCACCAACCGCCCGATGGACCCTGAAACAAGTTCAAGGTGACGGGGTGCCTGGCCGCGTCGTCAGAGACCCGCCAGCAGTTCGCGCGCTTTCACGCAGTCCCGGTCCATCTGCTCGATCAGCGCGTCGAGCGAATCGAACTTCGCCTCGGGCCGCAGGAAGTGGTGGAACGCCACCTCGATCTCCTGCCCGTAGAGGTCGCCTGCGAAGTCGAAGAAGTGCGGCTCCAGCAGTTCCTTGGGCGGGTCGAAGGTCGGGCGGATGCCAATGTTCGCCGCACCGTGGACCACGCGGCCATCGGGCATGCGGCCGGTCACCGCATAGATGCCGTAGAGCGGGCGCAGGTAGTTCGCCATGTCGAGGTTGGCTGTGGGAAAGCCGATGGTGCGGCCCAGCTTGTCGCCATGCTGCACCCGGCCCCGGATCGCAAACGGCCGCGTCAGCAGGCGTGCGGCCAGTTGACAGTCGCCGCTCTTGAGCGCCTCGCGGATGCGGCTCGACGAGACGGTGCCGCCCGCGTCGCTGACCGGACCGACGGTGCGCCCCTCCAGCCCGTGCGCCGCGCCGACTTCCCGCAGCAATTGCGGATTGCCGCCCTTGGCGCGGCCGAACGTGAAATCCTCGCCGGTGACGACGCCGACCGCGCCCATGTGACGCACCAGCATCTCCTCGATCCACTGCACGGCGGGCATCGCCGCCATCGCCGAATCGAAGTGCAGCACCAGCATCGCATCCGCGCCGGCGGCCGCGAACAGTTCCTGCCGCTGCTCCAGCGTGGTCAGGCGGAAGGGCTCGGCATCGGGCTTGAAGTGGCGGACGGGGTGCGGGTCGAAGGTGGCGACGATGGCCGGGCGGCCCTGCGCCTTCGCCCAGCCGATCGCCTCGCCCACCACGGCCTGATGGCCTTGGTGGAACCCGTCGAAGTTGCCCAGCGCCAGCACGGCACCGCGCAGGGATTCGGGAACGGGTTGGCGGTTGTCGAGGCGAATCATGGGCGTCTCGGCTATAGGGCGCGTGTGAGAGTCACGAAAGCATGTGCCGGTCGGGCACCGTCCGCCGCATGGGCGTCGCGCGCAATTTCAACCCACTCGGGGCCGACTTCGGGCATTACGGTATCGCCCTCGTAATCGCCCGCGATCTCGGTCAGTTCGATCCGGGCGGCGAGCGGGAGGAAGAGAGCATTGATCTCGGCCCCGCCGATCACCGCGACTTCGCCTTCTCCGGCAAGCGCCAACGCCTCGTCCACCGAATGCGCGACTTCGGCGCCTTCCGCGCTCCAGCCGGTGTCGCGGGTCAGCACGATGTGACGGCGGCCGGGCAGCGGCGCGGGAAAGCTGTCGAAGGTCTTGCGGCCCATCACCATCGGCTTGCCCATGGTCAGCGCCTTGAACCGCTTGAGGTCCGCCGGGAGCCGCCAGGGCAGCGCGCCGTCGCGGCCGATCACGCCGTTTTCGGCGCGGGCGTAGATGAGGAAAACCTGCGGCATCATCTTTGGGGCCATCAGTCGAGGATCAGCCGCGTGACATGGCCCATCTTGCGCCCCGGACGGGCGGCGGCCTTGCCGTAGAGGTGCAGGTGGTTGGCCGGGTCGGCGAGGATCGTCGGCCAGTCGTGCGCCTCGTCACCGATAAGGTTGCGCATCTCCACGCCCTTGGCGGCAAGGCCGGTGTCGCCCAGCGGCAGCCCGCAGATCGCGCGGACGTGGTTCTCGAACTGGCTGGTGACCGAGCCCTCGATGGTCCAGTGGCCCGAGTTGTGGACGCGCGGCGCCATTTCGTTGAAGACGGGGCCGTCCTTCGTCGCGAAGAATTCCAGCGTCAGCACGCCGACATAGTCCAGTGCATCGGCAACCTTGGTGGCGAGGGCCCGCGCGGCAGGCACCTGCTCCAGTAGGTCGGCGGGCGCGGGCACGGTGCTGAGTGCCAGGATGCCGCCCTCGTGGACGTTGTGGGCGCTGTCGAAGAAGCGCACCCCGCCGTCCGCGCCGCGGCACAGGATCACCGAGAATTCGGCAAAGAAGGTGACGAAGCCCTCGTAGATCAGCGGCGTCGCGGGAAGGTCCAGCGCGGCGGCGTCCCCGGGCGTCATGATGCGCCACTGGCCCTTGCCGTCATAGCCGTCGCGGCGGGTCTTGAGGATGCCCGGCGCGCCGATCGCGGCGATGGCCCGCGCAAGGTCTTCGGCACTGTCCACCGGGGCGAAGGGGGCAGGGGTGCCGCCGAGGCCAGTGACGAAGCGCTTTTCGTTCAGGCGGTCCTGCGCGGTTTCGAGAGCACGCGCGTGGGCGAGCAACGGCGTGTCGCCCAGCGCCGCGAGCGGGCCAACGGGGACGTTCTCGAACTCGTAGGTCACCACCGCGCAGTCGGCGGCGAACTTCGCCATGGCCTCGGCATCGTCCCAGGCGGCGCACGTGAACTGGGCGCAGACGTCGGCGGCGATCGAGTCCGCCTCGGGCGCGTAGACGTGGCAGCGGTAGCCAAGCTGCGCCGCCGCCATGGCGATCATCCGCCCGAGCTGGCCGCCGCCAAGAATGCCGATGGTTTCGCCGGGAGAGATCATTACGCCTTTACGCCTGCCTTGTGCCGGTGCCCTTCGACAAGCTCAGGGTGAGCGGACTTAGTGCTGAAATTCTAAAACCCAACCCCGCTCGTGCTGAGCGTGTCGAAGCACCTCAGCCAAGCGGGAAACATCAGACCGGCTTTTCCGCTACACCCGCGGTCTGCGCCGCACGGAAGTCCTTGAGCCGTCCCGCCAGCGCCTCGTCCGAGGTGGCCAGGATCGCCGCCGCCAGCAAACCGGCATTGGCCGCGCCCGCCTCGCCGATCGCCAGCGTGCCGACGGGGATACCCGCAGGCATCTGCACGATCGAGAGCAGGCTGTCCTGTCCCGACAGCGCCTTGCTCTGCACCGGCACGCCGAGCACCGGAAGATGCGTCATCGCGGCAATCATGCCGGGCAGGTGGGCAGCGCCCCCTGCCCCGGCGACGATCACCTTGAAGCCTTCGCCGTCCGCGCCATGCGCGAAGTCCACCAGCCGCTCGGGCGTGCGGTGCGCCGAGACGATGCGAGCGTCATAAGCGACGCCCAGCTTGTCGAGCATCTCGGCGGCCTTGATCATGGTCGGCCAGTCGGACTGGCTGCCCATGACGATTGCAACTGGTGCAGTCACGGATCAGCGCTCCGAGAGGTAGTAGCGGTCGAGCACCTTGAGATCGTTGTCGAGCTCGTAGACGATCGGCTGGCCGGTCGGGATTTCCAGACCGGTGATCTCCTCGTCGGAGATACCCGAGAGGTGCTTTTCCAGCGCGCGCAGCGAATTGCCGTGCGCGGCGACCAGCACGGTCGAACCGGCATGGAGGTGCGGCACGATCGAGCCTTCGTAATACGGCAGGACGCGGGCGATGGTGTCCTTGAGGCTCTCGGTCATCGGCGTGTCGATGCCCGCGTAGCGCGGTTCGGCCGAGAGGTCGAACTCGCTGCCCTTGTCCATGACGGGGGGCGGAATGTCGAAGCTGCGGCGCCAGACCTTGACCTGCTCGTCGCCGTGCTTGGCGGCGGTCTCGGCCTTGTCGAGGCCGGTCAGGCCGCCGTAGTGACGCTCGTTCAGGCGCCAGTCCTTGGTTTCCGGGATCCACAGGATGCCGGCGGCTTCGAGCGCGAAATGCAGCGTCTTGATCGCGCGGGTCTGCAGCGAGGTGAAGGCGACGTCGGGCAGCAAGCCCTTGTCCTTGAGCAGCGCACCGGCAGCGCGGGCCTCGGCCTCGCCCTTTTCGGTGACGTCGACGTCCCACCAGCCGGTGAAGCGGTTTTCAAGGTTCCACTGGCTCTGGCCGTGGCGAAGCAGGATCAGGCGAGGCAATGTAGGCTCCCTATACTGTCAAGGACCGACGCGGTCTTGCCGCTGTTCGAGATATGGGCCCCTAGCTTTCCGGCGGCGATTTGGCCAGTGGCGGTTTGCTGTCGGGCGATTCGCCCTCCTCGACCGCTTCGCCGAGCGCGGATACGGCACGAGCCTGCGCCTTGCGGCGACGCAGGTTCTCGCGCAGCTTGGCGGCGAGACGCTCTTCCTTCGTGGGTTTTCGAGGCGATTGCGGCGCGTTCATCGCCCGCTGCATTGCCGCTCCGAAAAAGAAAGCACAAGAGGCGCTTGACAATCGAACGCCGCGCGGACAATAGCGCCCCCCTGTCTCGGGGGCTTCTGGCCCGGCAGACAGACGCCCCGGTTACCCGGGCCTGGAATATGTGCTGCTGTAGCTCAGTGGTAGAGCGCGTCATTGGTAATGACGAGGTCGGGAGTTCAATCCTCCCTAGCAGCACCATTCCCTTCCCTTTCTCTCATCGAAGATAGCGCATTGCCGGGGCATTCAGCCACCGCGTCTTCTGGCGTGTTTTGCTGCAATGCGGCGACTGTCATCGAACTGTCTTCGCTCTATCACGCGAGCGTCATGGAACAGGCCTACGGGCCGCCCTCAAGGACACACAACGTCGCTTCAGGGAACCATTCCAGCTATGAATCGCTCGCTCCAGCTCGTCGCCGGGCTGCTTGCCTCGGCCTCCTTCGCCACTATCGCTCACGCCGGTGAAGTTGCCGGTCACGTCAACGACGCTACCGGCACCCGCGCGCTACAGTCGGCCACCGTGCGCATCGTGGAACTCAACCGCCAGGTCGAGACCGACCGCGCCGGTTCCTACGTCTTCGGTGACGTGCCCGCCGGCACCTACACGCTCGAAGCGCGCTACGTCGGTGCGGAAGTGACGACCCAGACCGTCAACGTCGCTGCGACCGGCCGTATCGAGGGCAACTTCGACCTCGCGGCGATCGGCGGCGGCGACATTCTCGTCACCGGCATGACCGCGAACATGACCAGCGCCCTGTCCCGCCAGAAGGCCGCGGACGGCGTGGAATCGGTCCTGACCCGCGACGCGGTCGGCCAGTTCCCCGACCAGAACGTGGCGGAATCGCTGCGCCGCCTGCCGGGCGTCAACATCCTCAACGATCAGGGCGAAGGCCGCTACGTCTCGGTCCGCGGTCTCGACCCCGAACTCAACGGCACCTCGGTCAACGGCGTGCGCCTGCCCGCCCCGGAATCGGATGTGCGTTCGGTCGCGCTGGACGTCATCTCATCCGACACCATCGAATCGATCGAAGTGAAGAAGAGCTTCACCCCCGACATGGATGGCGACTTCATCGGCGCCTCGATCGAGATCAACACCACCAGCGCCTTCGATTCCAAGAAGAACCGCTACTCGGTCAGCGCCGAGGGCAGCTGGAACGACTATTCGGGCAAGGTCATGCCCAAGGGCTCGTTCGACTTTACCCAGAAGCTGGGTGACGACTTCGGCATCGCCGGATCGGTCAGCTACTACAAGCGCAAGTTCGAGACCGACAACGTCGAGACTGGCGGCTGGAGCCTCGACGACGCCGGCAACGCCTGGGCCGAATCGGTCGAATATCGCGACTATGACGTGGAGCGTACCCGCATCAACGCGGCGCTGTCCGCCGACTGGCGCGTGTCGGACACGACCAAGGCCTATATCCGCGGCAACTGGGCGCAGTTCGACGACCACGAATACCGCCGCCGCACCACGCTCGACTTCAGCGATTTCGAGGACGGCCCGACCTCCAGCACCGACAGCGGCGCGACTTTCGACGGCGACGACGAGCGCATCACCGTCAACCGCGACCTGAAGGACCGCTTCGAGCGCCAGCGCATCCGCTCGGTCTCGATCGGCAGCGACACCGACACCGGCGTGTGGAAGTTCAAGTGGATGGGCAGCTACGCCAAGTCCACCGAGCGCGAGAACTTCTCGATCGACCCGACCCGTTTCCGTGCGCGCTTCACGGAAGGTACCGTGGTCGACATGGATTACGCCAACAAGTACTATCCGACCTACTCGGTGACGCAGGGCGCGGACAGCTTCAACGATCCCAGCGAGTATGAATTCAACCGTACCGAGCTGACCACGCTGTCCGACAGCCGTGACCAGGAATGGGCGATCAAGGCAGACCTCGCCCGCACCTTCGCAGGTTCGAACGGCGACTTCACCGTGCAGGTCGGCGGCAAGGCCCGCTGGCGCAAGAAGTCTTACGACTTCAACATGACCTACTACGAACTGGCCGACGATGCGCCGGACTATACGCTGGCCGACGTGCTGGGTTCGCAGACCTACCGCCTGGTCAACATGGGCCCCGTCGCCAGCAAGGGCGGCCCGGCCGACTACCTGCTCGCGAACCCCGGTTCCTTCGTGGTCAACGATTACGAGACGGACTTCAACTCGGCGACCAGCGACTACTCGGTGCGTGAGGACATCGCGGCCGGTTATGCGATGGCGCGCTGGGACAGCTCGACGCTGCGCGTGATCGGCGGCGTGCGCATGGAGCGTACGTACAACGAGCTGAACGGCCAGTACGTGACCGACAGCGACGACGTCGTGGTCACCCCGGTCAGCTTCACCCGCAGCTACACCAACTGGCTGCCCAGCCTGACGGTGCGCTACAGCCCGCAGCAGAACATCGTGGCGCGTCTGGCGGGTTACAAGACCGTCGTGCGTCCCAAGCTCTCGCAGATGGCTCCGCGCAACACCATCAACGATGACCTCGAACTGGAAGTCGGCAACCCCGAGCTGAAGCCCTATCAGGCCTGGAACCTCGACGCCGGGTTCGAATACTACTTCTCGAACAATGGCGCATTCTCGGTTGGCGGGTTCTACAAGTCGATCAAGGACTACACTTACACCCAGCGCACCCGTGAGGCCGGCACCTATCAGGGCGTCGAATATAGCGAGCTGACGATGCCGGTGAACGGTGACACCGCCGAGATCGTGGGCCTCGAGGCCAGCTTCAGCCAGTCGTTCTCGATGCTGCCCTCGCCGTTCGACGGCCTGCTGACGCAGATCAACTACACCTACACGTACGCCCGCGGCACGGTGCTGGACGGTGACGACGTGGCGCGCCGGATCAACCTGCCCAACGCCTCGAAGAACACCTTCAACGTCGTGCTGGGCTACGAAAAGGGTCCGATCAGCCTGCGCGCTGCCGGCACCTTCCGCGACAAGTACCTCGACGAAGTGGGCGACGATGCCGAGACCGACCGCACCGTCAACCAGCACTTCCAGCTGGACCTCTCGGCCAAGTACAAGCTGACCGACAACATCAAGCTGTTCGCCGACTGGGTGAACGTCAACAACGCCAAGTACTTCGCCTACCAGAACCTCGGCGGCGCCAAGCGCGTGCTGCAGTACGAGGAATACGGCTCGACGGTGAAGTTCGGCGCAAGGATGTCGTTCTGATGAAGCGCAACCTCACGCGCATCGCCGATGTCGTGAAGCTGGGGTCGGGAGCTTTGCTCCCGGCCCTCCTGCTTTCCGCCTGCGCGACGACCTCAACCATTGGCACCACCGGAGCACCCGAAGCTCCCCGTCCCCGCTATCCCGCCATCGACATTCCCGCCGAGGGCGAGACCACGCCGGTCGGCACCGGCAATGCCGATGCGGCGGACGATCCGGCGATCTGGCGCAATGCGGCGAATCCCGCCGCCAGCCTGGTCCTGGGCACCGACAAGAAGGCCGGGCTCTACGTCTACGCCCTCGACGGTACGGTGAAGGACTTCTCGCCCGCCGGTGCGCTCAACAACGCGGACCTGCGCGAAGTGCGCATGGCCGACGGCTCCACCCGCATCCTCGTCGGCGCCAGCGACCGTACCGACCGCGCCGAGCCGCGCATCGCGCTGTTCGGCCTCGACGGTGCGACCGGCAAGCTCTCGGTGCTCGGCTCCGGGACGTTCCTCCCCGCAGACCATGCCCCGGCGGAGGCCTACGGCTTCTGCATGGGTGCTCCGCTCGCGGCGGGCGAACTCGCCCGCGCCTACGTCGTGCTCAAGGACGGTACGGTCGCCGAGAGCCGCATCGTCGAGAACGCCGGCAAGGTTTCGGCCGAGCACTTGCGCGACGTCAAGTTCGCGACCCAGTCCGAGGGCTGCGTCGTCGATGACGTGACGAAGACGCTCTACGTCGCCGAGGAGGACGTGGCGATCTGGAAGGTGCCGCTCTCACCGGCGACGCTGACCGCATCCTCCTACGCCCGCGTCGGCGAAGCGGACGGTCTGGTCGACGACATCGAGGGCCTTGCCATCGCCCGCAACGCCGAAGGCCGCGCCTGGCTCGTCGCCTCCAGCCAGGGCGACAACGCCTATGCGCTGTTTGATCTCGCCACCGGCAAGCCCGCAGGCCGCTTCCGTATCAACGGGGGCGCCATCGGCGGGACCAGCGACACCGACGGCATCGAAGTCGTGCTCGGCGACTTCGGACCGCAGTATCCCGAAGGACTGTTCATGGCGCAGGACGGCGACAACGCCCCCAAGGCGCAGAACTTCAAGCTGTTGTCGTGGCGCTCGATCCGCACCGCGCTGGGCATCCGGTAACCCGACTCTGCCGCATCCGCGTGTGACTCGATCTCGCGGATGCGGTAGAACGGCGACCATGGTGAGGGAAACGAATCGATGAGGCGGATCGAAGCACTGGCTGTGCTCGTCATCGTTTCCTGCGCGGCATTGCCCGCGGTGGCCCAAGCAGATGTTCTGCAGATCGGCACCTCAGGCGCCGAATGGGTCGCCGGTGGCCCTGCAACCCTCCCCGCCGCATCCGACCTCGCGCAAGTAGATCAGTCGTCGGGCGTCGGCTTCATCGGCAGCACTGTTGCAAAGGCGACCGAGCAGGTCGAATCGACCCCGATGGAGATCGATTCCGGGCTGCACCCTCAGTCGATTACAGAAGCACTCGACGCGGCAGGCCCGACCCGCTGGCGTGAGCGCGTCGCCCAGCTTGCCGCCAAGTACGACATCAGCCCGACGCTGCTGGAAGCGGTGGTCTGGCAGGAAAGCCGCTGGAACGAACTGGCGCTCTCGCCGGTCGGCGCGCGTGGGCTGGCCCAGCTGATGCCCGGCACCGCCGCGCAGATGGGCGTCGATCCCGCCGATCCCATGGCCAACCTAGAGGGCGGCGCGCGCTACTTGCGCATGCAGCTCGATGCCTTCGGCGGCGATCTGGAAAAGGCGCTGGCGGCCTACAACGCCGGTCCCGCCCGCGTGCTCAAGGCCGGGGGCATTCCCAATATCCGCGAGACCCGGGCCTACGTCGCCTCGATCATGGCGCGGCTGACGGACCCGGTTCGGCAGTAAACACCCACATCGTCATTGCGAGCATAGCGAAGCAATCTAGGGCCGAGTAAACTGCCCTAGATTGCTTCGCTATGCTCGCAATGACGACTGTTCTGATGGTGGCGTCCGCAAAAAACGCGCCACCTTCCGGCAGCGCGTTTTTTTACCGTCCGAAGTGGCGGATCAGCCCAGCAGCTTCTGCGCGATCGCGCGTACATCGTCGCGCATATCGGGACGGTCGAGCGCGATAGCCAGCGTCGCTTCCACGAAGCCGACCTTCGAGCCGCAGTCGAAACGGCGCCCGTTGAAGGTTACCGCATGAAACGGCTGCTGGCCGATCAGCTTGGCCATCGAATCGGTCAGCTGAATCTCGCCACCTGCGCCCTTCCCCTGCGTTTCAAGCAGACCCATCACTTCAGGCTGGAGGATATAGCGGCCCGAGACGATCTTGTTCGAAGGCGCCTCGTCCACCTTGGGCTTCTCGACCAGACCCTTGACCTCGGTGAGATTGCCCCGGCTTTCGCCGGGCGCGATCACGCCGTAGCTCGACACTTCCTCATGCGGCACTTCGAGCACCGAGACGAGGTTGCCGCCCACTTCGTTGTAGGCCTCGATCATCTGCGCCATGCAGCCGGGCGTGCCGTACATCAGTTCGTCGGGCAGGAAGATCGCGAAAGGCTCATCCCCCACGACGGCGCGGGCGCACCATACCGCGTGGCCGAGGCCCAGCGGCACCTGCTGACGCACGGTGACGAGGTTGCCGGGCTGGATGCGGGTCGGCTCAAGCGGGTCGAGCGACTTGCCGCGCCCGGTCATCGTCGCTTCGAGTTCGTAAGCGGTATCGAAATGCTCGACGATCGCGGTCTTGCCGCGGCCCGTCACAAAGACGAATTCCTCGATTCCGGCTTCGCGCGCCTCGTCGACGGCGTATTGGATCAGAGGCCGATCGACGACCGGAAGAAGTTCCTTCGGAATCGCCTTGGTGGCGGGCAGGAAACGGGTGCCGAGACCGGCGACGGGAAAGACGGCTTTTCGGACCGGCTTGCGAAAGTTCGAGTCACTCATGGGTCTGGATAATGCCTCGCTCATGTTGCGGTTGCGTTTAAAGCCCGGAAATAGTCTTAGCGCAACAACCCCATGTTAATCTTACCGAACCCTTAATCCGCCGCGAAATTGCATCCGATCCCGTTGAAGCACGCGCGTTTGGCGCTAAAGGACGGTGATGGACAAGATCATCATCGAGGGCGGCAAGCGCCTTTCCGGCACCATTCCCGTTTCCGGCGCCAAGAACGCCGCGCTCACGCTGCTGCCCTGCGCGCTGCTGACCGAAGAACCGCTGACGCTGCGCAATCTGCCGCGTCTGGCGGACATCGACGGTTTCCAGCACCTGATGAACCAGTTCGGCGTCTCCACCGCGATCGCGGGCAGCCGTCCGGAAGACTTCGGCCGCGTGATGACGCTGCAGGGCACGCGTATCACCAGTTCGGTCGCGCCTTACGACCTCGTACGCAAGATGCGCGCCTCGATCCTCGTCCTTGGACCGATGCTGGCGCGCATGGGCGAGGCGACCGTGTCACTGCCCGGCGGCTGCGCCATCGGCAACCGCCCGATCGACCTGCACCTCAAGGTCATGGAAGCACTGGGCGCGACGATCGAGCTGGCCGCCGGTTACGTGCGCGCCATCGCCCCTGACGGCGGCCTGCCGGGCGGGCGCTACTCGTTCCCGGTCGTCTCCGTGGGCGCCACCGAGAACGCGCTGATGACCGCCGTGCTGTGCAAGGGCAAGTCCACCCTGCACAATGCCGCGCGCGAGCCGGAGATCGTCGATCTGTGCAACCTGCTCGTCGCGATGGGCGCGCAGATCGAGGGTATCGGCACAAGCGACCTCACCATCCACGGCGTCGACCGCCTGCACGGAGCGACCTACATGGTCATGCCCGACCGCATCGAGGCGGGTTCCTACGCCTGCGCCGCCGCCATCACCGGCGGTGAAGTGCTGCTCAAGGGCGCGAAGATCGAGGACATGGAAGCCACCGTGCAGGCGCTGCGCGATGCAGGCGTCCACGTCGAGCCCAAGGCCGACGGCCTCCATGTCGCCTCGGACGGCAAGCTGCGGCCCGTCACGATCTCCACCGCCCCCTACCCCGGTTTCGCCACCGACATGCAAGCGCAGCTGATGGCCCTGCTGTGCATGGCCGAAGGCTCCAGCGTGCTCACCGAGACCATCTTCGAGAACCGCTACATGCACGTTCCCGAACTCAACCGCATGGGCGCGCGGATCGAGACCAAGGGTCGCACCGCGATCGTCCACGGCGTACAGGGCCTCACCGGCGCCGACGTCATGGCGACCGACCTCCGCGCCTCGATGAGCCTCGTGATCGCCGGTCTCGCCGCAAAGGGCCAGACGCAGGTGCACCGCCTCTACCACCTCGACCGCGGCTACGAGCGCCTTGAGGAGAAGCTGGCACTGGTCGGCGCGCAGATCGAACGCGTCGGCGGCGACTGAGGAAACTCCGAAGGCCCATGGCGCGTTTGCCTCTCGAACTGCCGAGAGGAGAGACGAACATGGGCCTCATCAAGTTGGCGGCCGCCGGAGCGGTCGGCTACGCCCTCTACAAATACGCGACCGAGAAGAAGCAGGAAGCCGAGTTCGCAGGCGGCGTGCGCGATTCCGGTCCGGAGCATATGAGTTCGCCGCCCAAGAGCTGGGACAAGACCGACGAAGCGATCGACGAGAGCTTCCCGGCGAGCGATCCTCCATCGACATACTGATCACCAGTCGCGGTCGCTAGAAAGGGCGGGAGAAGCAAAGGCTTTCCCGCCCTTTTGCCATCCGTCGCAAATTCCCGCGGCCTGGCTGATTCCCCGCATCCTGGCTGGAACGAATTGTTTACCTAACCCGTTGAAACCCTTGTCGGAGCGCCGGGATGGCCGCCTCCGGGACGGGAAGAAGATGATGGCGATCCACTTTGTCGCGGACCTGAACTTCAACGGCGAGAGCGCCCTTCACGCGATTCCCTACGGCTTTCCCGATAGCGCCGAGATGACCCGCCGCATCTGCGAGGTCTGGCGTGCCCGCGTGGCCGACGACGACACCGTCTGGATTCTCGGCAATGTCGGAAACCCCGTCCATCTCGGCAGCCTTCCCGGCAACAAGCACCTTGTGCGTGGACCGAATGACCCGCAAGCGTGGAATTGTCTCGCAACGGGCCGCTACGCCAGCGTCTGCGACATGCAGCGCCTCGATACGGCCCACGGAACTCTGACCCTCATCAACGACCCTGCGAAGGCGCTGGAAGGCGATGCGCTCGTACTCCACGGCCATACCCGGTACGCGTGGAGCCGCCCCGGTCACAACTGCGTGGCCGCGCACGGACTGGGATGGGGGCCGGTCAGCCTCGACATGCTGATGCGCAAGCCCGCCGAACCGAGGCTTAGCCGCGCCGCCTGAAGGCGCCATTCGTCATTGCGAGCATAGCGAAGCAATCTAGGGCGACCCAAGACTGCCCTGGATTGCTTCGCTATGCTCGCAATGACGAATGGGAAACACTCTAGCCCAGAGCCGAAGTCGCCAGCCACACCCTGACCGCCCCGGCCAGCCCCGGCGGCGTTTCAGCCTCCAGTCGCTCCGCATCGATCCGCGCGACGAGCGCGTTCACCGGCAACCCCTCATGCGCGGCGGCGCGCTTGAGCAGGTCCCAGAACACCGGCTCGAGGCTGATCGAGGTCTTGTGCCCGGCGATCTCCACCGAACGTTTGACCGGAGGATGGTAAGGCGTGGTCATCGCGCGGCAACCTAGCTGCCCTCCGCCCCGCCGAGAACCCCGGAAATCAGCCGAAGTCCATTGATCGATACCTATCGATAGCAAGGTATCTTGCCTCGACCTGTACTTTTCTAAACAAGGTATCTTGCAACACACAGTAGCTGGTTATATACGATGGACATCCGCAGGAGATGATTCGATGTCCGAAATCGAAATCCAATTGAAGAAAGGGGTGCTGGGGCTCTGTGTCCTGGCGCTGCTCTCGCGGGGGGACAGCTATGCCTACGAGATCGCGAGCCGCATGGCCGACGCGGTCGACATGGGCGAAGGCACGATCTACCCGCTGATGCGCCGCATGCAGTCCGAAGGTCTGGTGAAGACCTACCTTGAGGAATCGCCCTCCGGCCCGCCCCGCAAGTACTATAGCCTCACCGACACCGGCCGCTCGCGTCTTGCCGAGCAGGTCGCCGAATGGCGCGGCTTCACCAAGGCCGTGGACACGCTGCTCGACGATGCCGCAGAGCCGACTGCCGTTCAGGAAGGCCCGATTCAGGAAGGAGAGCCCAGCCATGATGCGTAACGAATTCATCAAGCGCCTGAAGGCGGGCCTCAAGGGCATGCCGCAGGACGCCATCGACGACATCGTCGCCGACTACGAAGAGCACTTCGAAGCCGGCCTTGCCGAGGGCCGCAGCGAAGAGGAGGTTGCGACGGCCCTCGGCAACCCGAGCCGCCTTGCCCGCGAACTGCGCTTCGAAACCGGCTTCCGCAACTGGAAGAGCGATCGCACGCCGTCGTCCGCCTGGGGCGCGATCCTTGCCTTCATGGGCCTCGCCACGATCGACATCCTGATCCTGCTGCCGATCGTGCTGCCGGTTCTGGGCGTGGTCTTCGGCCTGTTCGTGGCGGTGCTGGCGGCCTTCGTCGGCGGCGGCTTCATGCTGATTGCCGGGCCTTTCTCCGGCTTCCCCGGCGGCCCGCTGAACGCGATCCTGCTGGGCCTCGGCACCATGAGTGCTGCGGTCGGCATCGGCGCCCTGCTCACCATCGTGGGCATCGGCGTGGTCAACGCCCTCATGTGGTTCGGCCGCCTGCACTACCGTGTGCTCGAACCCGCCATCCATCCCGAAGACTGACGACGACAAGGAGGACCAAGTGATGCTCAGGAAACTGCTCATCGTATTCGCCAGCGGCCTGATCCTGTCGATCGCCGCCTTCGCCCTCGCCTGGACTTTCGGCGGCGAGAAAATGAAACAGGAATTCGAGACGAAGGGTTGGTACTTCGACGGCGGCGACGATCACCACGAACAGGGTCCGCGCAAGTCCCGCGTGTTCGCCATCCAGTCGGGCAGCCAGCTCGCCATGGAAGTGCCGGTGGACCTTGAGTTCACGCGTGGTGACAAGGCCGAGATGACCGTCGAAGGCCCCGCCAGCGTGGTCGACCGGCTGGTCTGGGCAAACGGCCGCCTCTCGCTTAACGGCAGCGCCCGGATCCATCGTGGCCTCAAGGTGCGAATCACCGCTCCCGAGATCGCCGGGCTGGACCTCGATGCACCGGGCGACGTGGATCTACACGGTCTCGACCAGGAATCCTTGCGCATCAACGCTCGCGGCGCCATCGACCTCGACGCATCGGGCAAGGTCGCCCGGACCTTCGTGACCTCCGACGGTGCCGGCAACATCGACCTCGGCAAGGTGCAGGGCCGCGACGCTACGATCCGCATCAACGGCGTGGGCGACGTCACCATCGGCGCCACCGGCGTGGTCGACGTGGAAATCAACGGCGCGGGCAACGTCACCCTCGTACGCAAGCCCGAGACGCTGCGCAGCCGGATGAACGGCATCGGCGATATCGACCACGACTACTGAGAAACGTTCCACGTGGAACATACGAGGCCCGCATCGTCAGCGACGGTGCGGGCCTTTTCCTTGCCTGCCTGCCTGCCCCTGCCTCCTCGTCATTGCGAGCGTAGCGAAGCAATCCAGGGCAGTCTCAAGCCGCTCTGGATTGCTTCGCTACGCTCGCAATGACGAGGAGTTGGAGGAGCCGACGAAAAGCCTCAGGCTGCCGCCCGGCGCAGGCGATCGTTGATGGCAGCGCCTATATCGCCCTCCGGGATCGGCGCCACGGCGATGCGCGGCTGCGCTGCGGCCGCTCCGGCATGAAGCAGCGCATAGAGCCGCGAGGCCGCCTCGATCAGATCTCCGCTCGCCGACAGGGTTACCTCCCCCGCCACTGCGCCGAAACCGATGTGAAATTCGTCAGCCTCTGCCTCGATCGCATCGAGCCGCACCGGCTTGCCCGGCGCGTAATGGCTGGCAAGTTGCCCCGGCGCCTCGATGGCCTGCGAAGTCACCGGCTCGCTCGCGCCGCCGAGTACAGCGGCAATGCGATCCTCGGCGATGGGGCCGGGACGCAGGATCTGCCAGCGCCCCCCGTCCCGCAACGCGACGATCGTGGATTCCAGCCCTGCCTCACAGGCGCCGCCATCGACCACCGCATCGACATTCGCCCCGAGCGAGGCGACGACATGCCCTGCCTCGGTCGGGCTGACCCCGCCGCTGCGATTGGCCGAAGGCGCCGCGATCGGCAGGCCCGTCGCCGCGATGACCGCCCGCATCACCGGGTGCGCCGGACAGCGCAGCGCGATCGTAGGGAGCCCGGCGGTGACCGCAGCGGCAATCGGCGCGCCCTTTCGCAATGGCAGAACCATGGTCAGCGCGCCCGGCCAGAACGCCTCAGCCAATGCCAGCGCGCGCTCGTCGAACTCCGCCAGCATCTGCGCCGACGCGAGATGTTCCACGTGGACGATCAGCGGATTGAAACTCGGCCGACCCTTGGCCCGGTAAATCGCTGCTACGGACTCGTCCCGGTCCGCTCTTGCCGAAAGGCCGTAGACCGTCTCCGTCGGAACGGCGACAAGGCGCCCTTCCCGTAACAGACGCGCGGCGGCTTCGATCCCGTCGGGACCGGCTTCAAGCATCTCGGGCTGGCTGGCGTGCTCCATACCCCGTCGCTATAGCCCCACGGCGACGAATGCCAAGGACATGCAAAAGATGACGACCCAGCCCGCGGAGCACACCCAGGTTCTCACCCGCATCGCCGAAGCGCTGGAACGCCTCGTGCCACCCGCCCCGACCGCGACCGACTGGCTCGCGCATCCCGCCTACGTATGGACGGGCAGCGCCGCGCGATCGGTCGCGCAACTCGACGCCCCTGCCCTGACCCTGCTGCGCGGCATCGACACGCAGAAGGACCGTGTGGTCACCAACGTCGAGCGCCTTGCCGCCGGACACGCCGCGCATGACATGCTGCTCTGGGGCTCGCGCGGGATGGGCAAGTCGGCCCTGCTGCGCGCCGCCATACGCTCCGCCGACACGGCGCATTCGGGACGCATCGCGCTGGTGCAGGTGGCCCAGGAAGCGCTCTCCGGCGTGACCGACCTCTTCGCCGCACTCGGCAAGGTCGACCGCAGCTTCCTCGTCTTCATCGACGATCTCGGTTTCGAGGAAGGCGACGGGGCCGGGCCGCGCATCCTGCGCTCGTGGCTGGAAGGCGGCGTCGAGGCACGCCCGGCGAACGTGCGCCTCGCCGTCACGTCGAACCGCCGCGCCATCGTCGGCCGCTCGATGTCGGAGCAGGACGATCCCATCAACGCCCGCGACGCGGTGGACGAAAAGCTGGCCCTGGCCGATCGCTTCGGCCTCTCGATCGGCTTCCACAACTGCGACCAAGATTCCTACCTCGCCATCATCGGCGGCTATGCCGGTGAATTCGGGCTGGAGTGGGAGCCGTCGGACGCGCTGGAATGGTCGCGGCGGCGTGGCGCGCGGTCTGGACGCGTGGCGTGGCAGTACGTCAATGAATTGGCTGGAAGAGCAGGGAAGACGATATAAACGCAGGGGTCAACACCCCTGCACCCCATTACCGTCGTCGTCGTGCGCGCATCACGTTAGCTGAGCGCACGGCGACAACGTGGGGGTCTGGGGCGATGGCCCCAGGACTTCTCTTTCTACTTACTGCGGCAACAGCCGATCGTCTTCCTTCCGGAATCCACCCATCAACTTCGCCGCCTCTTCCGGAGAAGTCGGGTCCTTGATGTCCTCACGCGGCTTCATGTGCTCGGTAACGACGGGCTTGATCGCCGGTGAGGGCTGCGCCCCCGGCGACACCACGCGCCAGACGATCCCCGCCGTGTCATCGCTGACGAGCAGCGCGCCGCCCTTGTCCCACGTGACCCAGGTGGGACGGCCGTGGGTATCGCCGTTGTCCTTGAGGAACCCGGTGAGCACCGGCTGCGGCTTCACGTCCTTCGGATTGCCGTTGGCATCGAAAGGAATGAACACCACGTCGTAGCCCGCCGAGGGACGGCGATTCCAAGACCCATGGCGGGCGATGAAGACGCCGTTCTCATAGCCCTTGCCCATGCGGTTGCCGCCATTGGCGAACGTCAGCCCCAGCGCCGAGACGTGGGCGCCCAGCGCGTATTCCGGCTTGCGGGTATATTCGATCATGTAAGTCTGCATCGGCCACTGGACGCGTTCGTCGAAAGTGTCCTTCCAGTAGACCCACGGCCAACCGTACTGCGCGCCGACCGGCACATTGGTGAGGTAGTCCGGCACGAGATCCGGGCCAAGCATGTCGCGCTCCTGCACCGTCGCCCACATCTCGCCGGTCGAGGGGTTCCAGCCCAGACCGTTGGGATTGCGCATGCCGACCGCAAACTGGCGGCGGCGGGCGGTTTGAACGTCGACCTCCCAGATCATCGCACGCCCGGTCTCTTCCTCCATGCCGTTCTCGGCAACGTTGCTGGCAGAGCCGACCGCGACGTAGAGATGCTTGCCGTCCTCGCTCAGAAGCAGGTTGCGCATCCAGTGGTTGCCGGCGGGCGGCAGGTCGATCATCGTGCGCAGCGGCCGCCCTTCCAGCTTGGTCTGGCCGGGCGTGAAGGCGAATTCCAGCACCTTGTCGTGGTTCGCCACGTAGAGCTTGCCGTCGCGGTAAGCGAGGCCCGAGGGCGAGTGCATGTCCTCGCTGCGCAGCGTCGTCTTCAGTTCGGCCTTGCCGTCGCCGTCGGCGTCACGCAGCAGCACGATGCGATCGGGCGAAGCCTCCCCGGCGCCGACGCGGTTGAACATCAGGCCCATGACGAAGCCGGTGATCCCACCCGGCTTGTTCCCGGCCGGAGCATTCGTCTCCGACACCAGCACGTCACCATTGGGCAGCGTGAGCATGGTGCGCGGATGATCGAGCCCTTCCGCGAAGCGGGCAACCGTCAGTCCCTGAGCCGCCTTGGGCGCCTCGCCCGCAGCCCAGCCCACCGGCTTGGCGAGCTTGATGCTGGGGATCCACTGCGCCTTGGGTTCGACCAGCTGCGGGTTCTTGCCTGCCGTCGCATCGCTCGGCAGCTCCGAGGTGTTGGAGTTCAGGCCCCAGTACACGAACCCGGCGGCAGCCAGGACGATCACGGCGGAGGCGATGGCGGTCTTCTTGACGATCGGATTCATGCGCCAAGAGATAGAGCCGCACCGGCTGGCCGACAACAAAGACTTGCGCTAAATGCGCGGCATGTACGACTTTGCCGCAGACGCCGATCTCCCCAAGCCCGAACTCTACAGCGCCCTCGCCCGCGCCGCCGATGCGCTGGTGCAGGGAGAACCCGATCCCATCGCCAACATGGCCAATCTGGCTGCGGTGATCTGGCAGTTCGTGCCCGACCTCAACTGGGCCGGTTTCTATCGCACGGTGGAGGACGAGCTGGTGCTCGGCCCGTTCATGGGCAAGCCCGCCTGCATCCGCATCCCCTTCGGCCGCGGCGTGTGCGGCACGGCTGCAGCGCTGGGCACCACGCAGGTCGTGCCAGACGTCCACGCGTTTCCCGGCCACATCGCCTGCGATGCCGACAGCCGTTCCGAACTGGTGGTGCCGGTACTGCGTGACGGCAAGGTCATTGCGGTGATCGACCTCGACAGCCCCACGCCGGGCCGCTTCGATGACGAGGACGCTGCCGGGATGCAGCTTCTCGCACAGGTCGCCTCGCTGGCCATCTGAGCCCGCACCAAAACGGGACACCGACAGCACATCCGCGCAAGACGCTTGGTTTTGCGCGGATCACGATGCTAAATTTCGCGTTAACTGACGGGGCTGACTTTCATCGCCCCGCGTTTCTCGCGAAAGGGTGCCCTCGATGCGTCTTCCCCTGCATGCCGTCGTCGTTGCGACGCTGTCTCTCGCCGCATCTCCGGCGCTCGCCCATGATGGCCCGCACGGCGAATCCGAAGCCCGTCCCTACGGTTATGATCAGAGCTATGACGGGCGTGGATATGATCGACAAGGCTACGATCCGCGCGAAGCCTGGCTCGCGGATTGCCATCAGCGCCTGTCCTCGCGCGATTCCGGCGTCGGTGGCGCGGTCATCGGCGGCGTGGTCGGAAGCGTTGCGGGCAACCGCATCGCGGGGCGCGGCAATCGCACCGTCGGCACCGTAGCAGGCGCGGCCGTAGGCGCCGTCGCCGGAGCCGCCATCGACAAGGCCGAGGATCGCGGCCGCAACCGCGACGAATGCGAAGCCTATCTCGACGACTATTATGCCCACTACGAGCGTGGCGGCGCTTACCCCGGTTACGCGCCGCAGGGCTACTACCCCGCCTACGGCTACCCGGCGCAGGGTTGCTGCATGGCCCAGCCCATGATGATGGTCCCGCTCGCCCAGCCCAAGCAGAACTGCACCGAGACCGTCGAATACGTCTACGAGGACGTGCCGGTCCGCCCTGCCCGCCGCGTCATTCCCCGCCGCAGCAAGGTGGTCCCGGACAAGCGCGTGAAAATCGTCCCCGACAAGCGAGTGCCGATCAAGTAAATCGGCCGTGCCGAAACGAAGGAACCCAGGACGGCGTAAGCTGCCCTGGGTTCCTTCGTTTTACGCAATGACGAAAGTTCAGATCGCGCCGCCGGTCAGCCGCTGGCAGATCAGGTCGAGCTGATCGAGCGTCGCGTAGCGGATCGTCACGGTGCCGGTCGAAGGATCGGCATCGGCGCTGATCTTCACCGGCAGGCCGAGGAATTCCTCGAGATGGTTCTGCACCGCCGCGATGTCCGCATCCTCCGAACCACTGCGCGCCGCGCGTGCGGAACGGCGGGGCGCCACATCGCCGCGCTGCTTCTTGCGCACCAGCTTTTCCACGTCGCGCACCGACATCTGCTTGGAGACGGCAGCCACCGCTATGTCCTCGGCGTCGTCGCAGCCGATCAGGGCGCGGGCATGGCCCATCGACAAATCGCCCTTCTCGACCAGCAGGATCACGCCGTCGGGCAGAGCAAGCAGGCGCTGGAAGTTGGCGACATGGCTACGGCTCTTGTCGACCATGCGGGCGATCTCGGCCTGAGTCATGCCCTCCAGTTCGGCAAGGCGGTTGTAGGCCCGCGCCTCTTCGATCGGGTTGAGGTCCTCGCGCTGGAGGTTCTCGATCAGCGCCAGCGCCATGACCTCGCGGTCGGACAATTCGCGGACCAGCGCCGGAATCTCGTGAAGCTGCGCCTTCTGCGCCGCACGCCAGCGACGCTCACCGGCAACCAGCTGGTAACGGCCATTATCGAGCGGGCGCACGATGATGGGCTGGATCACACCGCGCTGCGCGATCGACGCAGCGAGTTCCTCCAGCGCCGATTCCTCGAAATAGCGACGCGGCTGATGCGGATCGGGCTTGATGTCGGAGATCGACAGCACCGCCAGACCACCGCGCGTCGGAGCGACCGTGCCGCCCTCGCCCGTCGCCGGGACCGGCTCCTCGCGTCGGCTTTCGCCCAGCAGCGCGCCGAGGCCACGGCCAAGACCCTTGGGCTTCTGCCCGCCCGCCTTGGGCTGGGGTACGCTGAAGCGCACGATGGAGTCGTCGTTCATGCCGCTTTCCTCTTTTCGGGCAATCGGGTGATCAGCTCGCGCGCGAGCGCCATGTAGGCGCGGCTGCCGGCGCAGGCGTGATCGTAGATGAGCGCCGGAACCCCATGGCTCGGCGCTTCGGAGAGGCGCACGTTGCGCGGAATGACGGTCTCGAACACCAGCTTGCCCAGCACCGATCGCACGTCGTCGGAAACCTGCTCGGTCAGGCGATTGCGGCGGTCGTACATGGTCAGCGCGATGCCGATGATCCCGAGATCGGGGTTGAAGCGCTGCTGCACCCGCTCCACCGTCTGCAACAATTGGCTAAGCCCCTCGAGCGCGAAGAACTCGCACTGCAGCGGCACCAGCAGGGTATCGGCGGCATTGAGCGCGTTGAGCGTCAGCAGGCCCAGCGAGGGCGGGCAGTCGATCAGGCAGACGTCGTAGCCGAGGTCCGGGGTCAGCGTGCGCTGCAGGCGATGCGCGCGGTCGTCGGCGCTGACCAGTTCGACCTCGGCCCCGGACAAGTCCACTGTCGCAGGCAGCAGATCGAGATTCGGAATCCGCGTCGGCATGACGCACTGCGACACCGGCACCTTGTCGACGAGCACGTCGTAGGACGACGCTCCGCGTTCCGATGCCCCGACCCCGATTCCCGTGGATGCGTTGCCCTGCGGGTCGATGTCGATCAGGAGTGTCTTCCACCCGGTAGCGGCAAGCGCGGTCGCGACATTGATTGCCGTCGTCGTCTTTCCGACGCCGCCTTTCTGGTTGGCGATGGCAATGCGAATCACCCGATCTTACCCTTCCCGTCGGCAAGGGTGCCGACAATGATGCCCGCCTGCGGGTCCGTCAGGGACTGTTCCACGTGGAACACATGCCGCCACTTGCGAAGGTCCTGCAATTCTTGACCGGCAGACCGCCCTTTGGGCAACAGGAACACGGTGTCACTTGTGGAAAATCGCGCGGATAACGTCAGCAATTTGTCGAGAGGCGCAAAAGCACGGGCGGAGATGACGGCTGCCTGACGACTTTCGACCAGTTCGAGGCGTTGTCCGGCAATCGAGGCGCGAGTCAGTCCCATCGCGATTCGCGCGCGGTCGAGCCATTCGATTCGCCGCGCGCGCGATTCGACCATCACGACTTCGCATTCGGGTCGAAGCGCCGCGATCACCAGTCCGGGGAATCCTGCGCCGGTGCCGAGGTCCATCCAAGGCGTCGATGTTTCACGTGGAACATGCGGCAGCAACTGCGCGCTATCGACAATATGCCTCAGCCAGACCTGATCGAGACTGGCGGCCGATACGAGGTTCTGGCGCTGGTTCTCTTCCGCCAGCATGGCGACGAGCAGTTCCAGTCGCTCCATTGCCATCGCATCGCATTCGGGCAGCGCACGCAGCCATTCGCGCGCCCCATCTTCGGTCGTGATCACGCGGCCTCCCTGCGGGCATGGACAAGCAGCGCCGCCAGCGCCGCCGGAGTGATTCCCGGAATCCGCCCTGCTGCCGCCAGGGTCGCGGGACGCGCCCTAGTCAGCCGCTCAACCATCTCGCGGGAGAGGCCGGCGATCCGGTCATAAGGAAAATCGTCGCCAAGGCTCAGCGCTTCGCTGGCGCGCAAGTCCCGAAGTTCGCGCTCCTGCCGTTCGAGGTAAGGCGCATAAGCCGCGTCCTCGGCCATCTCCTCGACGAGATCCGCGTCGGCGCGAAGGGCGGGATCGATCCACGGCGACAGTCCCGCAATATCGACGCCGCCAAAGCGCAACCAATCGCGCAGCGGCAGACGCCCGGCATCGGAGCGAACCGGCAGTCCCGCCGCCGCAAGTTCAGTCGAGGCCAAGGGCGCATCTAACGCCTGGCCCAGAGCCGCCCTCGCCTCCTCGCGGCGAGCGAACCAGTCCCGGCGCGCAGCGGTCACGGCCCCGGCTTCGATTGCCAGAGGCGTCAGGCGGGTCGTCGTATTGTTGGCGCGCAGACGCAGGCGATACTCCGCGCGCGCGGTCAACATGCGGTAAGGCTCGCTGACGCCATGCAGCGTAAGGTCGTCGACCATCACCGCCATGTAGCTGTTCGCCCGGTCGAGCGCAGGCGCATCGCGGCCGAGCACAGAAGCCGCAGCATGAAGCCCGGCGACCAGACCCTGCGCGGCCGCTTCCTCGTATCCGGTCGTGCCGTTGATCTGGCCCGCGCAATAGAGGCCGGGAATCTCGCGCAGTTCCAGACTGGTCCGCAAGGCGCGCGGATCGATGTGGTCGTACTCGACGGCATAGCCGGGCACGACCATCTCCACCGTCTCCAGCCCGTCCATTGTGCGCAGCATTTCCAGCTGAACGTCGGCAGGAAGAGAGGTGCTGATGCCATTGGGATAGACGAGGTGCGTCGTCAGCCCCTCGGGCTCCAGGAATATCTGATGCCCGTCGCGGTCGGCGAAGCGGTGGATCTTGTCCTCGATCGAGGGACAGTAGCGCGGCCCCTGCGCCCCGATCGCGCCGGAGAACAGAGGGGACCGATGGAGGTTCGCGCGGATCACGTCATGGCTGCGCGGGTTGGTCCGGGTGATCGCGCAGAACACCTGCGGCACCGCGCGCCGCTGCTCCATCGGCGACATGGTCCAGGCCTCGCCGTCCGAAGGCTGCTCGCCCAGACGTGACCAGTCGATGGTGCGCCCGTCGAGCCGGGGCGGCGTGCCAGTCTTGAGCCGCGCCATCGGCAGCGCCGCATCGCGCATCTGCGCGGCGAGTCGCTGCGCCGATGCCTCGCCGATGCGACCCCCGACCAGACGCTCCTCACCCCGGAACAGCGTGCCGCCGAGGAACGTGCCGGTGCACAGGATCGTCGCGGGCGCGCTCAGCCGGGTGCCGTCAGCAAGATCGACACCGACCGCGCTGCCGCCTTCGAGCACCAGCGCAGACGCTTCACCAGCGACGAGCGTGAGATCGCCCTGCTCCTTGAGCAGCCGCTGGATCGCCGCCTTGAACAGTACGCGATCCGCCTGCACGCGCGGGCCCTGAACCGCACTTCCCTTCGACCGGTTGAGCATGCGATAGTGAATCGCCGCCGCATCGGCCGCTCGCGCGATCAGTCCATCGAAGGCATCGACCTCGCGAACGAGATGGCCCTTGCCCAATCCGCCGATCGCCGGGTTGCAGCTCATCGCCCCGACCGCGTCGAGGTCGAAGCTGACGAGCGCCACGCGCGCGCCCATGCGGGCGGCCACTGCCGCCGCCTCACAGCCGGCATGGCCGCCGCCGATCACGATCACATCGAAGGAGTGCATGACGTCGCCTTACCGCGTCGCGGATTTCACGTCAAAGCACCTCGGCATGTTCCACGTGGAACATCGCTCATTTTCCAATGCAGAAACCGCCGAACAGAGCGTCGAGCATGTCCTCGGTCGTCGCCCGGCCGACGAGCCCGTCGAACGCCACACGCGCGCGGCGCAGGCACTCCGCGACCAGCAACGGGTCGGTCTCATGACGTGTCGCGCGCAAGGCCAGTTCGGCATCGGTCAGGAACGCATGCTGCCGCGCATTGAGGGCCGCATCACCGGGTCGCGGCATCGCGTGCCGCGCAGTCTCGATAAGGTCATCGCGCAGGGCATCGAGGCCCTCGCCGGTCACCGCTGAAATCGCATGGCGCGCCGCCGGGTTCGGGCGAGCCGAGGGTGTGTCGATCTGCGGGGTCACTTCCCACGCCGCGTCAGGCCCCTCCCCCGCCGCTCCAAGCCAGAGCACGAGGTCAGCCCGGTCCAGCGCCGCACGGGCGCGATCGATACCGATCGCCTCGATCACATCGTCCGTCTCGTCGCGCAGACCGGCGGTGTCGGCGAAGACGAACGGCACGCCGCCGATGGCGACGGCGCGTGTCAGGACGTCACGGGTGGTTCCGGCGAGTGGCGCGGTGATCGCCGCCTCGTCCTCTACCAGCGCATTGAACAGGGTGCTCTTGCCTGCGTTTGGCGGACCGGCCAGCACCACGCGAAAGCCCTCGCGCAGAGTCTCCGCGCGGGGACGCGAGAGCCAGTCGGACACTTCGGTCGCCAGGGCGTCGATGCGAGCGATGAAGTCGGCAGGGAGGTCCGCGACATCGTCTTCGTCCCCGAAATCGAGAACCGCCTCCACCGATGCCGATGCGGTGAGCACCCGCATGCGCCAGTCATCCACCTGCCGGGACAAGGCCCCGCCCGCCATGGCGATGGCGCTGCGCCGCTGCAGTTCGGTCTCGGCCGAGAGCAGGTCGGCCAGCCCCTCGGCCTCGGCAAGATCGATGCGGCCATTGGCGAAGGCACGGCGGGTGAACTCCCCCGGGACGGCGCGGCGCAAACCGGGAAGATCGGCCAGCGCCCCCTCGACCGCAGCGACGACGGCCTTGCCACCATGCAGATGCAGTTCGGCCAGGTCCTCGCCGGTTGCCGTGTTCGGCCCGGGAAACCAGAGAACAAGCGCATGGTCGAGCACTGTTCCACGTGAAACACTCAGGCGCTTATAGCTGGCGCGCCGCGGTGTGGGGATGGCCCCGGCAAGGCTCGACAGCGCCTCCCCGGCCCTCGGCCCGCTTATCCGGATTACGGCGATGGCGGCAGGCGGAGAGCCGCTGGAAAGCGCGAAGATCGTATCGTCCATATGCCCACCCTCCCCTAGCAGGGAGGCGGAGCGGACGCTACTCGCCCTTCTTGGGCTTGGCGCCGCTCATCGCCATGGCCACGCCGTTTTCAAGGAACTGCTGAAACAGCTTCAGCCCCATCTGCCCCATCGGCGCGACCTGCTTGGCCAGTTCGTTCATCTGGTCGAAGTTGGTGGTGCCCTGCATCGCGTTGGTCAGCGCATCGACGTAAGCCTCGTTCGCACGGGTGACGTCGGGCAGGCCGAGGAAACGGCGCGCCTCTTCAGGGGAGCATTCGACCTCGACATTGACCTTCATCGCTCGGCTCCCGCTGAATTATCGCAGCATGACTGACACATGCGCTTGGCAAAGTCCAATCCAAGTGCCTTACTCGCCGCAAAGCGAACAGGAGAACAGACATGGCCACGAACACCGAGATTCCCACCCTCGACGGTGACGGCACCTTCCCTGCTTACGTCGCCGCTCCCGAAGGCACGCCGCGCGGCGCGATCATCGTGCAGCAGGAAATCTTCGGCGTGGACGAAGGCATCCGCCGCAAGGCCGACCAGTGGGCCGCGAAAGGGTATCTCGCAGTCGCCCCTGACACGTTCTGGCGGCAGAAGCCGGGCATCGAGCTGAGCCCTTACGTAGAGGCGGAAATGCAGGCCGCGCTGGGCCATATGATGAGCCACGACTTCGACCTCGGCATGCGGGATATCGAAGCCGCGATCCACTGGATCCGCCGCGAGAAGCAGGTCGAGAAAGTCGGCTTCGTCGGCTTCTGCATGGGCGGCAAGATCGCTTACATGGCCGCCGCGCGGACCGACATCGACGCCTCGGTCGGCTACTACGGCGTGATGATCGACCAGATGCTGAACGAGAAGCACGCGATCGCCCGCCCCCTCATGCTGCATATCCCCACCGCCGACCACTTCGTCAGCCCCGAAGCGCAGAAGGCGATGCACGAAGGCCTGGACGATCACCCGAAGGTCACGCTGCATGACTACGAAGGGCTCGACCATGGCTTCGCCGCCGAGATCGGTGCGCGCCGCGACGAGGTAGGCGCCGAACTTGCCGACGGTCGCACCGAAGCCTTCTTCGCCGCGCACATCGGCTGAGAGGACGGGACATGACCAGCAGCTATCGCATGATCGTGCGCGCCCACGGTGGCCCGGAAGTCATCGAGCGGGAGGACTTCGCGATCCCGTCGCCTGCTCCCGGCGAAGTGGTAATCGAGACCGAAGCGGTCGGGCTCAATTTCATCGATACCTACTATCGCAAGGGCCTCTACCCCGATGCCCTGCCGCTTAGCCTCGGCTCCGAGAGCGTGGGCCGGATCGTCGCCATAGGTGACGGCGTGACCGACCTGGCGGTAGGCGAGCGCGTCGGCACGACGCAGAACGGCGGAGCCTACGCCACGCATCGCGCGATCCCCGCAGCCAAGGCCATGCGCATCCCCGAAGGCATCGCCCCGGAGGTGGCGGCCGCCGTCATGCTCAAGGGGCTGACCGCTTGCTACCTTGCCGAAGACACCTTCCCGGCGAAGGCCGGCGACGTCGCGCTGGTGCACTCGGCCGCTGGCGGTGTCGGATCGCTCCTGGTGCCCTGGCTGCTCGACAAGGGCGTCACCGTCATCGCCCACTCGGGATCGCCCGATAAGGCCGCGCAGGTGCCCGCAGAACATTCCCTGTCCTGCAGATTCGCCGACCTGCCCGCGGCGGTACAAGACATCACCAACGGCGCCCTGTGCCATGTCGTCTACGACGGCGTCGGCGCGGCAAGCTGGGATGCCTCGATCGCGTCCCTGCGCAAGCGCGGCCTGATGGTGAGCTACGGCAACGCCTCGGGCGCGGTGCCGCCCATCGGGATGCTCGACCTGATGCGGGGCGGATCGCTCTACGCGACAAGGCCGACGCTGGCGGACTACATCGCTACGCCCGAAATGCTGGCGACGAATGCGGAAAAGCTGTTCGGGCGGATCGCCTCGGGCGTGCTGGCGCCGAAGATCGGGCAGACTTTCGCTCTGGCGGATGCTGCGGAGGCCCACCGGGCACTGGAGAGCCGGGCGACTACGGGGTCTACCGTTCTCATTCCTTGAAGATATTGGAAGATAAGGGAATCTGGGGCCCCTTCGACAAGCTCACAGGACTCCCATACCCCGGAAATGTCGGCGTTGAGCGTGCAGCAGGGTTGTGCGCAATAGCTTTACCCACCTCGTCATTGCGAGCGAAGCGAAGCAATCCAGAGCAGTTCGGAACCGCCCTGGATTGCTTCGCTTCGCTCGCAATGACGAAGGGATGGTTCGTAGAGGTTTTGCATCGCTGGCTTTGTCGATCTCGAAAATGAAAAAGGCGCCGCTGCACGCGCAGCGACGCCAATTTCGGGGTCTGGGGCAACGGCCCAGGACCTTCCCTTTTTACTGGTTCATCGTCGAGAAGAAGTCTTCGTTGGTCTTCGAATCCTTGATCTTGTCGAGCAGGAATTCCATCGCGTCGATGGTGCCCATCTGCATGAGGATGCGGCGCAGCACCCACATCTTGGTGAGCTGATCCTTCGCCACGAGCAGTTCTTCCTTGCGGGTGCCGGACTTGCCGACGTCGAGCGCCGGGAAGATGCGCTTGTCGGCCACCTTGCGGTCGAGGACGATTTCCGAGTTACCGGTGCCCTTGAACTCTTCGAAGATGACTTCGTCCATGCGGCTGCCGGTGTCGATCAGGGCCGTCGCGATGATGGAGAGCGAGCCGCCCTCCTCGATGTTGCGCGCGGCGCCGAAGAAGCGCTTGGGGCGCTGCAGGGCGTTGGCATCGACACCGCCGGTCAGCACCTTGCCCGAGCTGGGCACCACGGTGTTGTAGGCGCGGCCGAGGCGGGTGATCGAGTCCAGCAGGATGACCACGTCGCGCTTGTGCTCGACAAGGCGCTTGGCCTTTTCGATCACCATTTCGGCGACCTGGACGTGGCGCTGCGCGGGTTCGTCGAAGGTGGAGGAGATGACCTCGCCCTTCACGCTGCGCTGCATGTCGGTGACTTCCTCGGGGCGCTCATCGACGAGCAGGACGAGGAGGAACACCTCGGGGTGGTTGTCGGTGATGGCCTTGGCCATGTTCTGCAGCAGCACGGTCTTACCCGTACGCGGCGGCGCCACGATCAGCGCGCGCTGGCCTTTGCCCTGCGGCGAGACGAGGTCGATCACGCGGGCCGACTTGTCCTTGACCGTGGGATCGAGGGTGTCGAGGCGCAGGCGTTCGTTCGGATAGAGCGGCGTCAGGTTGTCGAAGTTGACGCGGTGGCGCACCGCGTCGGGATCGTCGAAGTTGACGCTCATCAGCTTGGTGATGGCGAAGTAGCGCTCGCCTTCCTTGGGGGCACGGATTTCGCCTTCGACGGTGTCGCCGGTGCGCAGGCCCCATTTACGGACCTGGTTCGGCGAGACGTAGATATCGTCGGGCCCGGCGAGGTAATTCGCCTCTGCGTTGCGCAGGAAGCCGAAACCGTCGGTCAGCACTTCGATGGTGCCCTGTCCGATGATTTCCTCGCCGTCTTCAGCCACTTCCTTGAGGATGGCGAAGATCAGATCCTGACGGCGCAGCGTGGAGGCGCTTTCGACGCCCAGTTCCTCTGCCATTTCGACCAGCTCGGCCGATGACTTCTTCTTGAGTTCTTTGAGATGCATTTTCGTGAATTCCAGATGGATTTGTAGTGTCGGCCGGCGGGATCGATGGGCTTGGGGAAAGCAGATCCAGGCAGGAGACAAAGGCTCGCGCCCTGTTGCCGGAACGCCGCTCAGATACGCATTCGCGGCGGCTCGGTCAACGAGTCAATCCGCAGGGCGGCAGGCCGGTGGGGTGAATCGAAATCGAGGCGCGAAAGCCCACCCCCAACCCCTCCCGCAAGCAGGAGGGGAGCGAGACTTGCTGAGCCGAAGGCGAAGCTAGTCGCAGCGGGGTGGGCCTAGCGAGCGCCCTCGTACTTGTCCTTCCACGCCTCGAACTGCCCTGCGAGCGGGTCCAGCTGAGCATGACAGCGCGCCTTGTCGGCCTGATAGGTCTGTGCCCCGTACCCCGGCGCCTCGAGGATCGCGTCCAGCGCGGCAGTGATGTCCAGTTGCGGGGAACGCGCCTGAATCCGGCCGAAGTAGTACAGCGCGCCGCCGTCCACTTTCGTCCGCAAGTCCCCCTGCACCTTCCCGGCCGCAACCGAGAGATAGGCCAGACAGTGAAGATCGTCCTGCTCCGCCTGCGGCAGCGCGGAGAGAGACAACGCGGCGGCAAGCAGGGAAACTATCATAACCTCACTCCGTTCAGAACGGCTTCACGACCACCAGAATGACGATCACCACCGCCGCCAGGCCCGGAACCTCGTTCAGCAGGCGCAGCTTCTTGCCGGTCAGCGGCCGCTCGCCGCGCGCCAGCTTCTTCGCATAGCCGACCAGCCAGCCGTGATAGCCTGAGAGAGCCACCACGAAGAGCAACTTGGCATGAAGCCACCCTTGATCGAACGCACCGATCGAAAGCGCTGTAAGCACCCCCAGAACCCACGTGAGCACCATCGAGGGCGTCAGGATGATCGACCGCAGCTTCGCCTCGCGATCGACCCAGCGCGCCTCTTCCGCCGAGCCGGGATCGCTCTCCTGGTGATAGACGAAATAGCGCGGCAGCATGAACAGCCCCGCCATCCAGAAGATCACGAAGATGACGTGCCCGGCCTTGAGCCAGGGATAGAGACTTGCGAGAATTGCCATGGTGGAAGCCCTTTAGCGCGTCGTCATGCCAGTCTCAACCAAAGCCTTGAATCGTCATTGCGAGCGGAGCGAAGCAATCCAGAGTCGCGTAAACCGCCTTGGATTGCTTCGCTCCGCTCGCAATGACGAAGGGTGGTTCAATTCAATCCCGTCGCGCTCAACGCTCCCAGCTGCGAACGATCGCCAGCAACTGCTCGACATTCGCGATCGGGGTGAACTGGCCGATGCCGTGGCCGAGGTTGAACACGTGGGGACGGTCCGCGAAAGCGTCAAGCACCGCGCGGGCCTGCCGGTCGAGGTCCTCGCCGCCCGCCAGCAGGAGCAGCGGATCGAGATTGCCCTGTACCGGCAGCCCTTGGGGAAGTTCGCGCGCAGCCCAGATCGGGTCGATGGTCTCGTCGATTCCGACCGCGTCGACTCCGGTTTCGCGGGCATAGGCGGGAAGTTTCTCGCCCGAGCCCTTCGGGAAGCCGATGATCGGAGTCTCGGGGTGACGCGCCTTCACGGCAGCGGTGATTGCGGCATTGGGGGCGATCACCCAGCGCTCGAACTGCGCGGGCGAGAGACTGCCTGCCCATGAATCGAACAGCTGCACCGCTTCGGCGCCGGCCTCGATCTGGCCGCACAGGTATTCCACGGTCACCTGAGTCACCGCATCGATGATTGCTTCGAAGGCGTCCGGATCGCGATAGGCCATGGCGCGGGTGTCGTGCTGGTCGCGACTCCCCTCGCCTGCCACCATGTAGGTCGCGACGGTCCAGGGCGAACCGGCGAAACCGAGCATCGTCTTGTCGTCATCAAGCTGGGCGCGAACCTTCCGCACGGTCTCGTAGATCGGCGAAAGACGCTCAGGCACCCGAGTCAGCCCCTCCAGCGCATTGTCCACAAGCCGCGGAGTCAGTTTCGGCCCCTCTCCGGCGAGGAACTGGAGGTCCTGCCCCATCGCGTAAGGCACGATCAGGATGTCGGAAAACAGGATGGCGCCATCGAAGCCGAAACGGCGGATCGGTTGCAGGGTGATCTCGGCGGCGGCGTCCGTATCGTAGACGAGCGCGAGAAAACCGCCCTTTTCGGCGCGCAACTCGCGGTATTCGGGGAGGTAGCGGCCAGCCTGGCGCATGAGCCACAGCGGCCGCCTGCGCGCGTTGTTTCCGCGCAGAGTTTCGAGGAGGATTCCGGGCATCGCGTCACGTCCCAACAAAAAAAATAGAAATTTTATATAAGGATGATGGAGTCTGTTGGCCCTGTGGATATCGGGGATTGGCTCGCCTTGCCCGATTTACCCCCGGATGAACAGATTGAAGAGTCAGATGCGACTCTTGGACGAGAGTGAGTCAACGAAAGGTTGTTCGCCTTGTCCACAGGGTGTGGGAAGAGTCGGCCCGCCTGTCCAGAAACTGACTCGGTGAATCCCCATAGCGGGCAGGAAATGCCGCTGAGGAGTTTTCACCGAGTTGTCACCGGGCTCCTCCCATGGTTTATGCCGCCACATATCCACACCCCTTGCCCTTCGGAGGCCCTGAGCCGGCATGGCGCGTTTCCACCTGCACCTCCTGTCAGATTCCACCGGCGAAACGCTGGAGATGATCGCCAAGGCGGCCCTCGCGCAGTTCGACGACGACGGCGAAGTCCTGCGGCATTTCTGGCCGATGGTCCGCTCGCAGCAGCACCTCGATCGGATCATGGGCGAGATTTCCGCGAACCCGGGCCTCGTCTTCTTCACCCTGGTGAACGAGGAGACGCGCGGGCGCCTCGAAGAGAGGTGCCAGCAACTCGGCCTGCCTGCGATCGCGGTGCTCGACGGGGTGACCGACGCGCTCGAGGCGCTGCTGGGGCAGGAGGCGAAGGGACGTCCGGGCCGCCAGCACCGGCTCGACGACGCCTATTTCGCGCGCGTCGATGCGATCCAGTTCACCATCGCCCATGACGACGGCGTGTTGTGGGAAGAGTGGGAGGAAGCCGATATCCTGCTCGCCGGGGTGTCGCGCACCAGCAAGACGCCGACCTCGATCTATCTCGCCAATCGCGGGTACAAGGTGGCGAACATCCCGATCGTCGTCGAAAGCCCGCCGCCGCAGATGCTGTTCGGACTGCGCCATCCGCTGGTGGTCGGCCTGACGACCGCGCCCGACCGGCTGATCCAGATCCGCCGCAACCGCCTGCTCTCGCTCAGCCAGTCGCCCGACACCGACTATGTCGCGACCGACGCGGTGGAGAGCGAGCTGAAATATGCGCGGCGCATGTTCGCGGACAATTCCTGGCCGGTGATCGACGTCACCCGCCGCTCGATCGAGGAGACCGCTGCGGCGGTGATCAACCTCTATAACGAACGCAAGGCAGCGGGCCAGACCGGCCAGGTCGGCCCGAAGCCCATCTAGCAGAGTTTTCCATGATCGTTCTTGCATCCCAGAGCGGCTCACGCCGCGCCATGCTCGAAGCGGCGGGCATCGCCTACCGCGCCCAGCCCGCCCATGTCGACGAACGCGGGATCGAGGCGGCGCTCGGCGATGCCTCCGCGCCCGAAGTCGCGTTGGAACTTGCGAAAGCAAAGGCCCTGAATGTTTCACGTGAAACATCGGGTGCGGTCGTGCTCGGTAGCGATTCCCTCGTGTCCTGCGGTGGGCGGCGGTTCGACAAGCCCGCCAGCCGGGAGAACGCGGCCGAGCATCTGCGTTTCTTCTCGGGCAAGGTGATGGAGCTGCACAGCGCGGCTGCCCTCGTGCGCGATGGCGAAGTGCTCTGGGCGGAGAATGCGGTGGCGCAGTTGCATGTCGCGGATTTGTCCGATGCCTTCATCGAGAGTTACCTCGACGCGGAATGGCCCGAAGTCGGTGCCTGCGTCGGCGTCTTCCGGATCGAGGGGCGCGGCGTGCAGCTGTTCGAGAAGATCGACGGCGATTACTTCACGATTCTGGGCATGCCGCTGCTCAAGGTCCAGGCGGCGCTGCGCGGATTGGGAGTCCTGACGCGATGACACGCTATGCCGAAGTGATCGGCGATCCGATCGCGCAGTCCAAGTCGCCAGCGATCCACAATTTCTGGCTTGCCGAACTGGGGATCGAAGGCCGCTACGACCACTGCCTCGTCAAGCTGGAGGACCTCGGCGACTATCTCGCGAAGCGCCGCGCCGATCCCGACTGGCGCGGCTGCAACGTGACGATGCCGCACAAGCTGTCGATCCTGCCGCTGATGGACCGGCTCGACCCCCTCGCTGCGCAGATCGGCGCGGTCAACACCGTCGTGCGCGAGTCCGACGGCACCCTTACCGGCTACAACACCGACGCGCCGGGATTCCTGGAGCCGGTGCGCGATGAACTGGCGAAGACGCACCTGTTCCGCATGGCGCGCATCCTCGGGACCGGCGGCGCGGCGCGGGCGATCATCGCGGCGCTGGCCAACGAGCATTTCGTCATCGTCCTCGCGGGCCGCGATCCGGCCAAGGCGCGCGCCATGCTCGACGAACTTGCGCCGGGCGGCGAGCACCACGCCATCGGCCTCGACCACTTCGCCGATGCCACCGACTTCGCCTTTGACGACCGCGAGCAGTGCTTCGACCTCGTCGTCAACGCCAGCCCGCTCGGCATGACCGGGCAGCCGCCGCTGGCCTTCGACTTCAGCCACGCCCCGCCGCGCAGCGTGGTCTACGATATCGTCACCAGTCCGCTCGACACGCAGTTCCTGCAGGATGCACGCGGCGCCGGGTTCGAGACGGTGGACGGCCTCGCCATGTTGATCGGCCAGGCGGACTCGGCCTTCACGCATTTCTTCGGCGCCCGCCCTCCCCGCGACCGCGATGCCGCTCTGCGCGAGTTGATTCTCAAATGAAAATTCTGGGCCTCACCGGATCGATCGGCATGGGCAAGTCGACCGTTGCGCAGATGCTGCGCGACCTCGACGTGCCGGTGTTCGATGCCGATGCGGCGGTGCACGAACTGCAGGGTCCGAACGGCGCGCTGGTGCCGCTGATCGAGGCGGCCTTTCCCGGCACTACGGATGCGTCAGGTGTCGTTAGACCCCTGCTGGGTGCCGTCGTGTTCCAGGACAAGGACAAGCTCGCGACTCTGGAGCGAATCGTCCACCCCGCCGTCGCGGCGATGCGGGGGGACTTCCTGCGGGACAATGCCGAGGCGCCGCTGGTCGTCTTCGACATTCCGCTGCTCTACGAAAAGGGTAGCGAAAAGGGCCTCGATGCCGTCGCGGTAGTGTCCGCCCCGGCCGGGGAACAGCGTCGCCGGGTGCTCGCGCGGCCGGGTATGACTGCGGAAAAATTCGAGCAGATTCTGGCACTTCAGGTGCCCGATGCGCAGAAACGCGCGCGTGCCGACTACGTGATCGACACCGGCTTGACCCTTGATGCGACGCGCGAACAGGTGGCCGGTATCGTGCAGGCGCTGAGGCGAGCCGAATAATCCGCTCCAGCCCCTTGCGCATGGGGGCGCACAGGCAGATATGGAGAGGGATGAGAGAGATCATCTTCGACACCGAAACGACCGGCTTCGACCCGAAAAACGGGGACCGCATGGTGGAAATCGGCTGCATCGAGATGGTCAACCGGGTGCTGACCGGCCGTACCTACCACGCCTATTTCAACCCCGAGCGCGGCATGCCTGCGGAGGCCGAGGCGGTGCACGGCCTGTCCGACGCCTTCCTCGCCGACAAGCCCCTGTTCTCGGCCTGCGCGCAGGAATTCCTCGACTTCATCGAGGACAGCGCGATGGTGGCGCACAACGCCAACTTCGACTTCAACTTCATCAACGCCGAGCTGAAGCTATGCGGGCTTCCCGAGGTTTCGCGTGAGCGCATGGTCGATACCGTGGCGCTCGCCAAGGTGCGCCATCCCGGCGCCAAGCTCTCGCTCGACGCGCTTTGCAGTCGCTACGGGATAGACCGCAGCCACCGCACCAAACACGGGGCGCTGCTCGACTCCGAACTGCTTGCCCAAGTTTACGTGGAACTGCGGGGAGGTCGTCAGATCGGCCTCGAACTTTCTGCAGAAACCACTGAGATCGTGACGGAAATCAAGGTTCTCAACACGAAGAACCGTATTTTCCGTCAGCCGCGTCCCCACGCGGCTACCGAGGCGGAACTCTCTGCGCACGCAGAGTTTCTCAAGTCGGTCGATACCCCGCTCTGGGGTGCCTGAACTCTAAGTCTAAGGAGAAACGCCCATGGATATCCGCGTCTCTGGTCACCAGGTCGAAACCGGCGAGGCCCTGCAGGTCCACGCCAACGACAAGCTCACGGCGATCATCGAGAAGTATTTCAATCGGGCGCTGTCGTCTCACGTCACTTTCGGCCGAGCGCCGGCCGGGGCGTTCAAGTGCGACATCATCATGCACGTGATGCAGAACCTCGTGCTCAAGGGCAGCGGCATGGCGCAGGACGCGCATGTCGCCTGCGATCAGGCCGCCGAGAAGATCGACAAGCAGCTGCGCCGCTACAAGCGCCGCCTGAAGGACCGCTCCGAACAGACGGCCCATGCCAATGCGGCCGAGGACGCCGCCTACACGATCTTCGAGGAGAACGTCGCAGACAACGACACGGACGACCTCGAAGCCGACGCCCCGGTGGTCATTGCCGAAACCCGGGTGGACGTTCCCGAAGCCACCGTTTCGGACGCGGTAATGATGCTCGACTTGCGCAATACTACGGCTCTCTTCTTCAAAAATGCTGGCACCGGGCGGCATAATATGGTCTACCGCCGCGGTGATGGGTCGATCGGCTGGGTCGAACCGCACTGACGCTTTTCGCGCACAGCTTCTGATCGCAACGAGAGGAAGAAACGAACCCCCGGTTTTCCGCCGGGGGTTTCGGAGCATGCAATGTTGGCAACCGGTCAAGTATCAGAAACGCAATGAGTGGGCTTTTTTCGCTGGCGCCCGAGGCTGTCATCACCCTCGACGCGGACAGCAAGGACATCATCCTGGACCGCCTCGCGGCTCGGTTCGCTTCGGTCTATGGTCTCGACCATCAGGCCGTGCTGGCGCGCATCACCGAGCGTGAGCAGCTCGGCAGCACCGGGTTCGGGCGACGCATCGCCATCCCCCATGCGCGCATGGCGGGGCTGACACGTCCCGTTGCCGTGTTCATGCGCCTCGCTTCCCCGGTCGAATTCGAAGCCGCGGACGGCGTGCCGATCGACCTCGTGTTCGGCCTGCTCTCCCCCGAAGGCGCGGGCGCGACACATCTTCATGCTCTGGCGGCGATCTCGCGCATGATGCGTGACGAGCGCATGCACGAAGCTCTGCTGGCCGCTCCGGGCACCGAAGCGCTCTACAGCCTGCTGAGCAACGTCATCGACCGCGATGCCGCCTGAAGACACTGCCGAAGGCCAGAGTCAGGGCGGCGCCGGGCTCCACTGGCGCGCGCTGGAGGGGCTCTATGCCTCCGCCCCCATCAACCAGATGTTCCGCTCAAAGCTGGAAATCGTCGGCGACGGGCATGCGCGCATCACGTTCCTGGTCGAGCCCGACTGTTTCCATGCGGCCGGTGCGGCGCACGGGACCATCTATTTCAAGATGCTCGACGATGCGGCTTTTTACGCCGCCAACACTCACGTCACCGATCGCTTCCTGCTGACGACCTCGTTCAACCTGCACTTGTCCAAGCCCATCAAGGGCGGCCGTATCGTGTGCGAGGGCCGCTGGGTGAGCGGTCGCCGCCGCGTACTGGTGGCCGAGTCCTGGCTGATCGACGAGGACGGCGAGGAATGCGGGCGCGGCACCGGAACGTTCATGCGATCGCGCATCGCGCTCTCCAGCCTGCCCGGCTATTCGATTCCGCAAGCCTGATGGATTCCCGCCTCCCCGCTCACCTCGAGGTTTCCGCACTGATTCGCCGCGTCAATGGCGAGGGCGGATTCGCGACGGTGCTGGCTAAAGGCGAACAGGACGCCGGGACGATCCTTGTCGTTCTTTCGCACAATGGATCGAATGTGCGCCTTCATGAACGGATGCCCGAACTCGACGGCACCCGGCGCTGGCGCTGCTCCAAGACTCAGGATCCTGAAAACCCGTTCGAATTTCAGGAGTACCTCGACCGGCGCAAGCGTCAGGACCCCGACGTGTGGATCATCGAACTCGATGGCGCAGACGCCGAACGTTTCATCGGGGCCTGACCCGGTGCGGGTTGACTTGCCCGGCCCACAGCCTAAAGGCCCCCTTCACTGACGCGAAAGCGGCTCGGACAGCACTTCGGCTTGTCCGGCTAGCACGCAGACGGGGAATCGTCGGCAGGCTCGACGGAAACAGAACGTCACTTCGTGGCATTCCGTTCCAGCCTGTGTCGGACCGGTTCACCGCCTTTGATCAAGTTTGAATGCGAAAGAAAGTTGAGTGGGCGAGCGCGATTGCGCTGGCCGCGACGGTTCTCACCGCTCTTCTAGGCGCCACGGGCTCGGGCGCCGCCGCATCGGATTTCATTCCGACGCTGGTAGAAACGAAGCCCGCCCCGCAGTTCGTTTCCGAACCGGTCGTACAGGCGCTTCCCGCCGCCGAGACCGAGACCGAGGAAGCAGACGCCCCCGATGCGGATTCCCTTCAGCAACTGGTGTCTCAGCAGGAGACGCCGGACGACATGTCGCGCGACATGCGCTGCCTTGCCGGCGCGATCTACTTCGAAGCACGCGGTGAATCGCTGGAAGGCCAGCTCGCCGTTGGCCGTGTGATCGTCAACCGCACCAAGTCGGGCCGCTTCCCGACGAGCTATTGCGGCGTGGTCTACCAGCCCTCGCAGTTCTCGTTCATCCGCGGCCGTTCGATGCCCGCCGTGCGCGAGAATTCTCCGAGCTGGCAGGAAGCCGTCGCGATCGCCCAGATCGCCGAGGACGGCGCCTGGAAGAGCAAGGCCAAGGGTGCGCTGTTCTTCCACGCCAAGCGCGTCTCGCCGCGCTGGAGCAAGCTGACGAAGCTGGCTCAGGTGGATAACCACATCTTCTATCGGTAATTCTCGTTCGTCATTGCGAGCGAAGCGAAGCAACCCAGGGCGGTTTACGCCGCCCTGGGTTGCTTCGCTTCGCTCGCAATGACGAAGAGTTTCAGGCGGCCTTCAGTTCGACCCACACAGGCGCATGGTCGCTGGCCTTTTCCCGCCCGCGATGAACCTTGTCGACACCGCACGCCGCCAGCCGGTCCGCCAGTTCGGGCGAGAGCAGCGAGTGGTCGATGCGGAAGCCGTGGTCGCGCTGCCAGGCGCCTGCCTGATAGTCCCAGTAGGTCCACACCCCGCCGCGCGGATTGTGGGTGGCCAGCGCGTCGGTCCAGCCGTCTCCTAGGAGGCGGAAGTAGGCGTCCCGCGATTCCGGCTGCATCAGCGCGTCGGAGGCCATTGCAGAGGGCGTCCAAACGTCGCGGTCGGTCGGGATGACGTTGTAGTCGCCGGTGATGATGGCCGGCACTTCCTCGGCCTTGATCACGTCCATGCGGCGGCGCAGGCGTTCCATCCAGCGCAGCTTGTAGTCGAACTTGGGGCCGGGCAGCGGATTGCCGTTGGGCAGGTAGATGCACACGACCCGCACGCCGAAGACCTGCGCTTCGAGATAGCGCGAATGTTCGTCCTCGGGCTCGCCATCGAGGCCGCGCTGGACTTCGACGGGCATTTCCCCGTCGGCGAGGATGGCGACGCCGTTGAAGCCCTTCTGGCCGTGCCAGATGCCCTTGTAGCCCAGCTTCTCGAACTCGGCGATGGGGAAGCCTTCGTCCTGCGTCTTGATCTCCTGCAGGCAGGCGACGGCGGGGCGGGTTTCCTCCAGCCATTCGAGCAGTCGGGGCAGGCGTGCCTTCACGCCGTTGATGTTGAAGGTGGAGATCTTCATACCGAGAAGCTGGACCCGCAGCCGCAGCCTGCCGCCGCGTTCGGATTCTCCACCCGGAATGCCGCGCCGCCCAGCGACTCCACGAAATCGACGACGCAGCCCTGGACGAGGTCGAGGCTGACCGAGTCGACGAGGAGCTTCACCCCGTCGGTCTCGGCCACGCTGTCGTCCGCGTCGGGGGCGTCGGCGAGGCCGAACTTGTACTGGAAGCCCGAGCAGCCTCCGCCTTCGACGGCAAGCCGCAGGATTGCGGGCTTGCCCTGCTTGCTCGCGATCGCGGCGACGCGCGCGGCGGCCGAGGGGCTGAGAGTCACGGTCTGCTGTTCCATGCGTCCGATGTAGGCGCGGCCTGACCCTTCGACAAGCTCGGGGTGACCCTTCGACAGGCTCAGGGTGAGCGGACGTGGCGCCACACCTCCAACTCCGCTCAGGTTGAGCCTGTCGAAGCCCTTACGCCGTCTGGATGTAATCCCGCATCGCGGCAGCCTCGTTCTCGATCTTGTCGATCCGGTATTTCACCAGATCGCCGATCGACACGAACCCGACCATGCGCCCGTTCTTCACCACGGGCAGGTGGCGAATGCGGCGGCGGGTCATCAGCGACAGCGCCGCCATGACCGAGGTTTCGGGCTCGATGGTCACGGGCAGCGCGGTCATGATGTGGCCGAGCGGCATGTCGAGCATGTCGGCGCCCAGTTCGCGCAGTTTGTAGATTACGTCGCGTTCGGAGAAGATTCCGGCGATTTCGCCGTTTTCCATCACCGGCACTGCGCCGATTCTCTTTTCGGCGAGGATTCCGGCGGCCTCGCGCACGGTCATGGCAACGTCGCAAGTGACTACGGCATCGCGGCCTTCGATAATTCGACCGATGGTCATCGTCAGCTCTCCCTGTTCCTGAAAGGAGCCTCTGTTCCCGCAGCTTGCCCCCGGGGCGGAGCGTATCACAGCCGCGTCGGACTCGTCACGTCATGCTTGCGATGAGACGCCGTCAGGCCCAGATAGGGCGCGATGATACCGTCTTCGCCCCTCGACGATCCCGGCAAGGCCGCCCATGCCTGGGCGCGCTACCTGCGCATCATGCGCTGGATGATGACGATCACGGTCGGGCTGGTGATCGGGTCGATAATCCTGCTGTACCGCTCCAACGGGATGGTCTCGATCCACTTCTACATCGCGACCGCGCTGGGCATCGGTTTCACCATGCTGCTGGCCTCGGCGCTGATGGGCCTCGCGTTCCTGTCGAGCGGGACCGGGCATGACGAGGCGATCGTCGATCCGCTCGAGGATGATGATCCTTACAAGTAAGGGCCCGCCGTCAGCCCCACCCCGCTGCGACTAGGGAGCAAGCTCCCAAGTCTCGCTGCCCCTCCCGCAAGCGGGAGGGGAGATGTGCGTCAGCCCTCCCGCTTGCGGGAGGGTCGGGAGGCTCGAGAGCGTAGCGAACCAGCCGGACGGGGTGGGCCTCAACCTCCCGGCGCGTGCAGGCGAAATTCCTCGACCGGCTCGCCGCCGATGAGGTGCTGCTGGATGATCCGCTCCAGCACGTCCTCGTCGCACGAGTGATACCAGACTCCGTCCGGCCACACGACCGCGACCGGCCCGGCGTGGCAGATGCGCAGGCAGTCCGCCTTGGTGCGGGCCACGCCGCCCTTTCCGTCCAGCCCGAGCTGCTTGAGCCGCTTCTTGAGGAACTTCCACGCGGCCTGCCCCTTCTCGGGCGAGCAGCATTCGCCCTTTTGCGGTTCGGCGCATATGAAGATGTGGCGGCGGATCATGTCGCTGCCGGTCTTGGCGAAGGCTTCCTCGGCCTTGGCGATGGCGTGGTGGCTCATGGCCGCAGTTTCCATTCCTCGGTCTGGCTGGCGAAAGTGGCTGGCATCGGCGCAGGGCCGTCCTCGCCGACCGTTACCATCGTGGAGCGGGAGAACGCGACGATCCGGTCGTCCTGCGTCACCAACTGGACGAGGCCGTGGCTGGAACGCCCGACCTGCTCGATGGCGGTATGGACGGTCAGGGCATCGGGATAGTGCGCCTCGCCGAGATATTCGATGCCGATGCTGACGATCATCGAGGACAGACCGACAAGTCCCTCGCGATAGCGACTGGCACGGTGAAAGCGCACGCGGCCATCCTCGAGGAATCCGGCCATCGCCACGTTGTTGATGTGCATGTTGACGTCGAGATCGCCGAAGCGCGGCTCGATGCGGCAGGAAAACGGGTAGCGCGCGGGATCGAGCAGCGCGGGATCGGGTTTCGGCATACCCGGTGAAGGTAGGAAGTGTGGGCCTTGAGGTCCAGCCCGTCCGGGCGATGGGGCTTCGACAGGCTCATCCGTGACCCGTCGACAAGCTCAGTGTGAGCGGGTGTAGTTGTAAACCTCTCAACGCCGCTCAGGCTGAGCTTGTCGAAGCCCCATCAGCCCTTCTTGCCGACGATCCGCGCGATTTCGGCAGCGACGAGGCGTTCGACCATAGCCGGCAGGTTGCGGTCAAGCCATTCGGTCAGTGCCGGGCGGAGAAGCTCCTTGGCGAGCGCCTCCAGCGAGGTTTCTCCCGAACGGACGATCTGCGGCTGCGCGCCGGGCTCGGACAGCATGGCGAGCGCGGCGAGCGATTCGCGCATCGAATCGCGCGCCTGATCGTGCAGCAACGGGCCTTCGTCGGTCTCGCCCGCTGCGGTAATCTGCGAGGCTTCCTGGAGTTCGAGGACATCGTCCTCATCCTCGTCGGCGTAGAGCGGTTCCGGCTCGCGCATCAGGCGTTCGGTGCGGCTGGTACGGGTTTCGAGGCGGGAATCGCGCGCGATGACCTGCTTGATCGACTGGAGGATCTCCTCGACCGAAGGTTCACCGTTCTGACGCATCTGCCTAAATCCCTGTAGTCCCGCGCATCCAAGTCCTTATCCGCAAACGGGATCAGGGCTCCTGCGAAGCGGGAATGTTGCCGTCCTGCACCGGCGTGTCAACGGTGCGCGTGGACCGGGCCACTGGCGCATCGTCGTCGTCCCAGTCGAAGAACTTGCCGCGCACGCGCTCGTAATTGACGTCGGGATCGTAGAGGGTGCCGCCGTCGAGGCCCAGATCGCGCGCCTCGGCCTTGCCCATCGCCGCGAGCAGGGAGAACCCGGCGACGTAGGCATTGCGCCGCGCCGTCACCAGCGTGACCTGCGCGTTCAGCAATTCCTGCTCGGCATTGAGGATGTCGAGGATCGTGCGCCGACCCACCGAATTCTCTGCCTTCACGCCTTCGAGGCTCAGCGTCGCCGCATCCACTGCGACTTGCGAGGAGCGGATCAGGTCGTTCGACGCGACGTAGGAGGTGAAGGCCGAGCGGACTTGCGCGATCACGTCGCGTTCGGTGGCGATTTCCTGCTCCAGCGTGGCCGAAGCCGTCGCCTGTGCCTGGCGACGCTGCGCGGCGGGAAGGCCGCCCTGGAAGATCGGGATCGACAGCTGCGCCCCGGCCTGCGCAGACGAATCGCTTTGCGCCACGCTCGCGTTCACCGCGCCGCGCGCCAGCGTGTTGAAGTAGTTGTTGTACGTGCCCTGGCCGAAGAGCCGTAGCGTCGGCAGGCGGCTGGCGCCCGCGACGTCGATGTCCTTGTCCGCGGCCTTGCTGCGTTCGCGTGCGGCGATGATGTCCGGGTTCGCATCGAGCGCGATCGTCGCCGCTTCGCTGGCGTTGGCGGGCAGGTTCGGCAGCGGCGGCGGCGCGTCGAGCGCTTCGGGTGCATGACCGACGAACCGGATGTAGGTTTCGCGCGCGGCGGCAAGGTTGGCTTCCGCCGTCAGCAGGTCGCTCTTCGCAGTCGCTAGGCGCGACTGCGATTGGGCGACGTCGGTGCGCGTGAGGTTGCCGATCTGGAACCGGTCGTTGGTCGCATCGAGATTGGTCTGGAGAACCGCCACGTTCTTGCGGTTAAGTCCGGCGATCGCTTCCGTGCGGATCACGTCCATGTACGCCGCGACGACCTGCGAGAAGACGGAAGCCTCCGTGCCGCGCAGATCGGCCTGACCGGCGCCGACGCGCAGCTTGGCAGCCTTGACGCGGTTCTTGACCGCGCCGCCCGAATAGATCGGCACGCCCAGTTGGGCATCCGCCGTGAATATCTTCGACGGAGCCGTGAGCGAGTTTTCGCTCTGCTTCAGGTTCTTGGTGTAAGTTTCGGTCGTGCTGAGGCTGGGTAGCCCTGCAGCCTTGGCGATCGGCACGCCTTCGTCGGTGGCGCGCTGCTGGGCGCGCGCCGATTCCAGCGTGGGATTGGTCTGATAGGCGGAAACGAGCGCATCGCGCAGGGTGTCGGCCCGCGCAGGCGCGCCGGCCGTCAGTATCAGACATCCCCCCGCGAGCAGCCCGGAACGCCACGCGATCCGGGCCATGCTCAGAAGCTCCAGCGTTTGGGAGCGGCGAATTCGGGAAGCACGGGAATCCCCAGCTCCGCCAGCGGCAGCAGCGAGGTCACGCCGCCTGCCTTGGTGCCGGCCGCAAGGCGGGTCACGCCGCGATCGGTCACGCCGGTGACCACGCGGCCACCCTCGGCGAGACGTGCGGAGAGGGCATCGGGGAGCACTTCGATGGCGCCGTCGATGACGATGAGGTCGTATGCGCCCGAAGCGGCTTCATCGGCAGCGGCAGGTGCTACCGCGTCGAGCGAGCCGACCAGCGGACGCAGCAGCGTGGCGAGGTAGCCTTCGCCGTCGCCGACGATCAGCGCCTTGTCGGTCTTCGCCGGAGCGGCTTCCTGCAGCATCTTGCCCTGCACCAGCGGGGCGCCGAGGAACTTGCCTTCGCCCAGCGGCACGGCGCGGTCGATATAGGCGGCGTCGCGCAGCTCGGCGGGCACGAAGTTTTCACGTGGAACACCGGCCATCGCTTCCAGCACCCAGGGCTCGTTCACGCCGCTGGTGCGCAGCTGGCTGACGATCATGGCGCGACGGGCGGCAGAAAAGTCGGTGGCAGGAGCCGACCGGTCCTCGGTCAAGGTCATTCGTGTATTCCCTCACTCGCTCGCGGGGCTTGCGGCAGATCGCTGCAATCGCGAAGACGACACTATGGGGCCGCTTCTATGCGAACCGGCCTCTCAGGCCAAGCCCCATGAAACAACGCCCGTCGATCCGATCAAGCACTTTGACGATCACGCCCATGCGGCTTATGGAGCGGCAAAAATCCGACGTTATCCGCCAGATCGGGCCAAGAAGACCGGAGAATTCCATGACAGAAATGGTGACCATCCGCGAAGAGGACCTCATCGAGTCCGTCGCCGACGCATTGCAGTATATCAGCTACTACCACCCGATGGATTACATCCGCGCGCTGGGCGACGCCTACGAAGCGGAGCAGGGCCCGGCGGCCAAGGACGCCATCGCCCAGATCCTGACCAACAGCCGCATGTGCGCCGAGGGTCACCGCCCGATCTGCCAGGACACCGGCATCGTCAACGTCTTCATCGAGTGGGGCCAGAATTGCCGCCTCGAGTCCGAGCGCAGCTTGCAAGACGTCGTCGATGACGGCGTGCGCCGCGCCTACAACCACCCCGAGAACAAGCTGCGCGCCTCGGTGCTGGCCGACCCCGCCTTCACCCGCCGCAACACCAAGGACAACACTCCTTGCGTGCTGTCGGTGGAGATGGTCCCGGGCTCGAAAATCTCGGTCGACGTCGCGGCCAAGGGCGGCGGGTCTGAGAACAAGTCCAAGTTCAAGATGATGAATCCCAGCGATTCCATCGTCGACTGGGTGATCGAGATGCTGCCGCAGATGGGGGCTGGCTGGTGCCCGCCGGGCATGCTGGGCATCGGCATCGGCGGCACCGCCGAGCATTGCGTCAAGCTCGCCAAGCAGAGCCTGATGGAGCCGATCGACATGGCGCAGCTGAAGCAGCGCGGCCCACAGAACGACATCGAGGCGCTGCGCATCGAAATCTTCGACAAGGTCAACGCGCTGGGTATCGGCGCGCAGGGCCTCGGCGGCCTTGCCACGATCCTCGACGTCAAGATCCTCGACTGGCCGTGCCATGCCGCGGGCAAGCCCGTCGCGATGATCCCGAACTGCGCCGCCACCCGCCACGCGCACTTCACGCTGGACGGTTCCGGCCCGAGCTTCCTCGAGACGCCGAACCTCGACGAGTGGCCCAAGGTCGAGTGGAAGCCGAGCAAGGAAGCGATCAAGGTCAACCTCGACACGCTGACCGCTGAGGAAGTCCAGAGCTGGAAGCAGGGCGATCGCCTGTTGCTCAACGGCAAGATGCTGACCGGGCGCGACGCCGCGCACAAGCGCATCGCCGACATGCTGGCCAAGGGCGAGGAACTGCCGGTCGATTTCAAGGGCCGCGTGATCTACTACGTCGGCCCGGTCGATCCGGTGCGCGAGGAAGTCGTCGGCCCGGCCGGCCCGACCACCGCCACCCGCATGGACAAGTTCTCCGACACCATGCTCGACCTCGGCCTGCTCGCCAGCATCGGCAAGTCCGAGCGCGGCCCGGCGGCGACCGAGTCCATCGCCAAGCACAAGTCGGCCTATCTGATGGCGGTTGGCGGCGCGGCCTACCTCGTCGCCCGCGCGATCAAGGAAGCCAAGGTCGTCGGCTTCGCGGACCTCGGCATGGAGGCGATCTACGAATTCACCGTGCAGGACATGCCGGTGACCGTGGCCGTCGATTCCGAAGGCAAGAACGTCCACACGCTGGCCCCGCCGGTGTGGAAGACGAAGATCGCCGAGGAACACCTGCTGGTGTGATTTCTTTCCCGTGACCCCGGCGCGCGCCGTCGGGGTCACGGAACTGCCCTCACACACCCACCTGCGTCATTGCGAGCGTAGCGAAGCAATCCAGGGCCGCGTAAACCGCCCTGGATTGCTTCGCTACGCTCGCAATGACAAAACGGGGGGCGTGAGCTGCCAGCCCCCTTCGACCAACGACAATCTCCGTCCGATGGAAGGTGTGGTGCGACGAACCGTTTTCGCGCTAGACCGGGCGGTAATGTCCGAAGCAGCACCCCCTCCCCGCGTTCCGGCGCGGCTCGTCCTCCTGTCGCTGGCGGCCTTGTGGGCCTGCTACTTCATCGTGGCCAGCTTGCGCGGTCTGGTCATGGGGTTCGACCTCGACTGGTCGTTCCTGTCGCGGCGCCTGACGATCTGCATCGTCTCGATGCTGGTAATGGCCGCCGTCTGGCCGCTGCTGCAGCTGCTGGATCGCAAATCGGGCCGGGTCCGCTTCGCCATCGTGCTGATCGGCGCGTTCCCGCTGTCGCTGGTGCTCAGCATCGTCAACGACGTGATCTTCTCCGACATTGAACGCCCGGCAGCCTACGGCAGCGAGGAAGATGCGGCAGCGGTGGCTGCGGGCAACGTGCGCATCACGCAGGACGAGGCCGGCAACATCCTGGTGGACCTGCCCAAGATCCTGCCGCCGCCCGCTCCCCCCGCCCCGCCAGCACCTGGCTCCAGCGAGGTTCCGGACGAGCCGACGGATGCGCCGAGCGAGGAAAGCGGCGCAGCCCGGCCGCAGCATTCCTCGGCGATCACGATCAAGACCAACTCTGCCCTCGGCGCCAATTTCGGGCGCTGGGCGAACATCGCCGACACGGCGTTCGGACGCTACTTCCTCGTGCTCGCGTGGGTGGCGCTCTACTTCGCGCTCGCCAAGGCCGAGGAGGCCCGCGCGGCAGAACGGCGCGAGGGCGAATACCGCCGCGCCGCCGAACAGGCCGAACTGCGTTCGCTGCGCTATCAGGTGAATCCGCATTTCCTGTTCAACACGCTCAATTCGCTGTCGGCGCTGGTCATGGTCGGACGGCAGGACGATGCCGAAGAGATGATCCAGACGCTGTCGACGTTCTACCGCCGCACTTTGTCAGGTGATCCCACCAACGATCTTTCGCTGGTTGACGAGATAGAGCTGCAGCGCCTTTACTTCGCGATCGAGGCAGTCCGCTTCCCCAATCGATTGCTAACGCATATCGATATTGACGAGGCCGTTCTCGATGCGAAAGTTCCGGGCATGATATTGCAACCGCTCGTCGAGAATTCCGTGAAGTATGCCGTCGCCGCGACGCAGCGGCCGGTGACCATTGCCATCGAGGCGCGGCGCGAGGGTGGCCAGCTCGTCGTCGCCGTCCATGACGATGGACCCGGAGAGATGAGCGGCGAGTTGAAGATCAAGACCGAGGGCTGCGGCATCGGCCTCAACAACGTGCGCGACCGCCTGCGGGCGCGTTACGGGGAGGCTGCGACGATCTCCTACGGCAAGCGCCCGAACGGCGGTTTCGCGACGATCCTGCGCATGCCGCTGGAGGCGGGTAATGTCTGAGCCCGAAGGCGCCGCGCCCGCCGCTCCCCTGCGCACCCTGATCGTCGACGACGAGCCGCTGGCTGTCGAGCGCATGCAGGTGATCTGCTCCCGGATCGAAGGGATTTCCGTGATCGGCACGGCGAGCGACGGCCAGGCCGCGTTGCGCCTGATCGATGCGCTGACGCCCGACCTGGTGCTGCTCGACCTGACGATGCCGGAGACCGACGGGCTCACCGTGGCGCGCACGCTGGGCGGCCGGCCGGACGCTCCGGCGGTGATCTTCGTGACCGCGCACGATGAGTTCGCGGTCGAGGCGTTCGATCTCGATGCGGTGGACTATGTCCTCAAGCCGGTGGCGCCTGATCGCCTGCAGCGCGCCGTGACCCGCGTGGTGTCGCGCCGGGGCGAGCGGGCTCAGGTTCCGGCGCTCAGCCAGTGGCTCGACGAATTCTGGGTGCCGCACCGATCCGAACTGGTGCGCGTGCCCGCCGCCGAGGTCCAGCGCATCGATGCCGAGCGCGATTACGTGCGCCTGCATGTGGGGACGCAAAGCTACCTGCTGCTCCAGACCATCACGAGTCTGGAGGAGCGCCTCGACCCTGAGCGGTTCATCCGTATCCATCGCAGTTGCATCCTGCAGCGCAGCCACGTTTCGGGCTTGCGTCACGAGGGGCTTGGCGTCTGGTCGGCGGAAACGGCGGACGGAGAGGCCTTGCGGATCGGTCGAACGTATCTTCCCGGCGTAAAGAAAATGGCGGGCCGCTAAGCCCGCCATCAGGATTTTTCCGGGTCTTTTCTTCTTTTGGGACCTGGATTGATGGGGTTTAAGCCTTAGCCGCCGAGGCGGGTGTCGTCGGCCTTGTCGATCGCGGCGGCGACCTGCTGCTGCACGTTCAGGCGGGCCTGACGGTAGCACTCGGTGTCGACGTTGCTGTCGATGTGGGTGCCCGTTGTCGGGCGGCTGACGCGGCAGACGCTGCGGGCGGCCTTGTTGATACGCTTCTGCAGCATGCCCTGCCCTTCGACGGTGCCGAGGTCGAGGTCGGCGTAGCGGACTTCGACGCTCTTGGCGAAGGCGGCCGGGGCCGAGAACAGGCCGACGGTGCAGAGGGCTGCGGCGGCGAAGATGGCGGTCTTGGGTGCGGTCTTGAACATGGTATTTTCCTCCTCACGGTGTGAGCCGTGGGGAAGAACTGTGTTCCGTCCGGCTCGATGAGTGTGATGTGCCTCACATCCGGCACACGATCACGCGAAGGTCGATTGCGGGCAGAAGTGATCCGACGAAGGCGCAGGCGGACGGACCAACGACATTTGTAGTCGACGAACGACATGCAAGATGATGACGCGTCGTGCGCCACGGGCGATCGAATCGTGCGCAATGCGGTGGCGCTGCCGCCGCGCAGTCGATAGACTGGCCGCACATGACCCCCCTGATCCTCGTATTCTGCCTCGGAATCGTCAATTTCGCCGCGCACAAGGCGCTGCTCGAAAGCAACCACCCGATGCTGATGCATGTGCCGTGGTTCTTCCAGGCGCTTGGCGGGCGGCTGAGCCTCATCGTCGAGTTCGTGATGCTGGTGGGTGTGATGATCGTCGCGGCGTCGGGATCGACCGGCTGGGCGCTGCTCTACGCGCTCTATACTGCCCTCAATGGCGTGTCCGCCTGGCTGGTCTTCAGCGGGCGCGTTTGAAGGGAACTTCGCCGGGGAACCCTGCCCCGGCTCGGGCGCTTGTGCGGGCATGACTTCAAACGGCACATCTTCGGCAAAGGTCTGGCTCGTCTGCAACGCGGCCAGCGGCAGCAACAACGACGCGGCGGTGGAGGAACTGCTCGCCGCCTTCGAGGCGGCTGGCCTCGGCTCTGACCGGGTGCTGCGCTTTCCCGACGATCCCGCCCCTCAGCCCGCCGATCTCGATGCGGCGGGCGTGGACATGCTGGCGGTATTCGGCGGTGATGGCACGACGCACTCGGTGGTCATGGAGGCCTATGGCTGGGGCGGTGCCGTGCTGGTGCTGCCGGGCGGGACGATGAACCTCCTCGCCAAGCGCATGCACGGCGACGTACCTGCGCCCGAGATCGTCGCGCGACTTTCCGGCGCGGCCCTGAGCACGGTGCGTCCGCCGGTGATCGTCTCCCGCCACGGCATCGGCCTCACCGGCGCGCTCGCCGGGCCGGGGACGGTGTGGAACGAAGTGCGCGAGGCGATGCGCGCGATGAACGTGATCGATTTCGTCGCCTCGACGCGCGAGGCGATCGCCCAGTCCGCGAACGGCCCGAAAGTCATGTGCGCCGAGGTCGGTAGTACGGAGGTCGACGGGGGACGAGAGGAAGGCTATGCCGCGATCACGGTTGTTCCCAAGGACGACGGCCTGCGAGCGAACGGCTATTATGCCGAGTCGCTGGGGGACTACGCCGGGCAAGGCATCGCCCTGCTCAACCGTAACTTTCGCGACGGCCCGCACGACGAACTGGGCCGTCACCCCAGGCTGCGGCTGGTCTGCCCCACGGGCGAGCCGATGGGCCTGCTGATAGACGGCGAGCCGTTCGACGGCGCCGCCGAGGAAATTTTCGAACTGGGCACCTGCGAGGTCGACCTGGTGACGACGAAGGAGTTCGACGGATAATGCACGGCAAGACGGCCTCGATGTACAACGGTCCGTTGCGGTTGTTCCATCTGAGCGACATCCATTTCGGGTTGGTCGATCAGCAGGCCATCGACTGGGCCAAGGCCTGCATCGATCGTGAGATGCCGCATGCCGTCGCGATCACCGGCGACCTGACCATGCGTGCCCGCCACCCCGAATTCCAGGCCGCGTGCGAGTGGATTCAGGGCTTCGACGTGCCGGTCACGGTCGAGGTGGGCAATCACGACATTCCCTACTTCAACCTCTACCAGCGTTTCTTCGACCCCTATCGCCGGTTCAAGGCGATCGAGCGGATGGTCGAGACCCAGCTGGACCTGCCCAACCTCGCCATCGTGCCGCTGCGCACGACCACGCGCGCGCAGTATCAGCGCTTCCCCTGGTCGAATGGCTGGGTGACCGATCATGCCCTGAAGCAGACGCTGGCGCAGATCGACGCCCTGCCCGAAGGCACGCGCGTCCTCGTCACCTGCCACCACCCGCTGCCTGAGCGCCGCGCGGACGGTAAGCTGCTGACCATCAACGGCACCCGCACGATGAAAGTGCTGGCCGGGCGCAAGGTCATGGCGGTGCTCTCGGGTCATATCCACGACCCGTTCGACCTGACCGAGCAGACATCCGCCGGGCCGCTTCGGATGATCGGTGCGGGCACGCTGTCGAAGCGCATTCGCTCCACACCGCCTAGCTTCAACGAGATCGTGATCGACGGCGACCAGATCCGGGTGACCGCGCGCAATCTGGAGAAGGTGCCGACCCCGGCGATGCAGATCGACGAAGTGCCGGAAAACGCTCTACCTCCGCGCGAACCGGGTGAGCCGGTGTCGCCGGTCGGCAAGGTGCCGCCGGTCGATCCGCCGGTGCATTGAGGCTCGACTAAATCGGGGCTCCGATACGGCGCATCCCCACCCCCTCGTCATTGCGAGCGTAGCGAAGCAATCCAGGACGGTTTGATACTGCCCTGTATTGCTTCGCTACGCTCGCAATGACGAAGTTTGTTGATGTAGTGACGGAAGAGCCACCGCCCTTCCCAGCGCGATCAGATCGCCTTTTCGCGCAAGTCCTGCATCGCGCCGTAATCGTTGCGCGCACGGTCGCAGGCGGCTTCGGAACCGCGCTGGCAGTCGCGGGTGTTCTTCTCGTAGCTGCGGTTGAGCTTGCCCAGTTCCTCATCCCGCTTGCGCAGGGCGCGGCCGCGCTTTTCGTCGGATTCGGACTGGCTGGTGGTGGTCCAGTCGACCGCCTTGCCCGCCACGCGTACCGGAGCGGTGACGATGCTGGCGGCGGTGCGAACGCAGCCCGAGAGCATCGGCAGGGCCATCAACACGGCGAAGGGGACGACAAGACGCTTCATACCGCCAGCTTCACACGCACCAGATGACAGCGCAATGAACAATCGTCTCCAAAACGCCGGACTACAAACGACAGGGGCCGCTCCCTTGCGGAAGCGGCCCCATGGTTCCACGTGGAACGCCTGAAAGGATCAGGCGGTCTCGGCGGTGTCGTAGTACTTGGGCGCGTGCTCGTTGAGGATCGCGAGGATCTTCTTGAGCGCGGCCTGCTCGTCGGTCTTTTCCATCGCCGCGAGTTCGCGGGCCAGGCGCGACGAAGCGGCTTCGAAGATCTGACGCTCCGAATAGCTCTGTTCGGGCTGGTCGTCGGCGCGGAACAGGTCGCGGGTCACTTCGGCGATCGACACGAGGTCGCCCGAGTTGATCTTCGCTTCGTATTCCTGGGCACGGCGCGACCACATGGTACGCTTCACCTTGGGCTTGCCCTTGAGGGTATCGAGCGCTTCGCGCAGGGTCTTGTCCGAAGACAGCTTGCGCATGCCGATCGATTCGACCTTGTTGACGGGAACGCGCAGGGTCATGCGCTCTTTCTCGAACCGCAACACGTAAAGCTCGAGCTGCATCCCGGCGATTTCCTGCTTCTGCAGCTCAATAACCCGACCAACACCGTGCTTCGGGTAAACGACGTAATCTCCAACATCGAATGCATCGATCCTGGTTGCCATGTATCGTCCTTTCACCTGCAGGGTTCCAGTTTGTTCAAATCGGGAGATAACCGGGGGTGCGACAGGGAGACGAATCGTCTCCGCGCCCGGTCAGATCACTCTCCCAACCGTCTGCTTTCGAACCCTGCCTCGCAATGAAAATGCCTGCCGAACGAGCAGAAGGCTCGGGCAGTTGAACGATTATATAGCAGCAATATGCCAAAAAATCCAGAGGCGCGTAAACGTTTCCGTTTCGCGCCTCATGGGTCTTCCGTGGCTCTGTTGCACAAAGCGCAAACCACGGGAATCTGCGGGTTTTGGTCGGCGAGCCTCAGGCCCGCCGCAGCAGGATCAGTCGCCTTCGCCGGGCTCGGGCGAGAAATACTTTTCGAACTTGCCTTCCTCGCCCTTCATCGCGTCGGCATCGTCCGGCGCGTCCTTGCGGGTGGTGAGGTTGGGCCATTCCGCCGAATACTTGGCGTTGATCTCCATCCACTGCTCAAGGCCGCTCTCGGTGTCGGGCAGGATCGCTTCCGCCGGGCATTCGGGCTCGCACACGCCGCAGTCGATGCATTCGCTGGGGTTGATGACCAGCATGTTCTCGCCTTCGTAGAAGCAGTCCACGGGGCAGACTTCCACGCAGTCCGTGTACTTGCACCTGATGCAGGCGTCGGTGACGACATACGTCATGAGTGCGGTATCCTTCCTTCAGGCGTCATTCGATTCGGGCGCAGCTATGGGATCGACGGGCCTGCCGTCAAGCACTCTGTAGCAGCTGACAGCTTCGCTATAGGGTCCGCGCCGTTCGGGCAAGGATAGGACTTCTATCACCCGCACGCCTCCAGCTATCGGAAGCGTCAGCACGTCGCCCGCCGCGATCTTCTGGTGGGCGCGGTCGATGCGACGGCCGTTGAGCCGCATGTGGCCCTCTTCGGCCAGCGTCTGCGCGACCGGCCGGGTCCTGGCGAGGCGCAGGAACCACAGCAGCTTGTCGACGCGCATCCCTGTCGCCATCGGTCCTCCCTACCGCACCCGGCCTACCGCACCATGTCCGCAAGCGCCGCGAAGGCGCCGTCGCGCCGCACCGGGGCCGCGCGCTCGGGCTCGGCCTGGCGGCGGGGCGGACGCCAGCGCCAGCGCACCGGGGCGGGCGGCCCGTGCTGTCCTTCCGCCAGCGCGCGCGGCATCAGCGGCTGGAATCCGCCGAGCCGGAGCAGCCGGGCATAGCTGGAGGTCGTCAGTCCCATCGAGACCGCCCGCGCCGGATCGAGCGCGAAGCTGCCGCGCTTTTCCGCCGCACGAAGTTCATGCGCCTCGCGCAGCAGCTTCTCGGCCATGTCGAGGCGTAGCAATTGCTTGCCAAGCGCGCGGTAGCCGGGCGGCGGGCGATGGTTTCCGGCGGGCAGCACCGGCGGCATGTCGGGAGCGGGCGCTCCGCCCTCTTTCTTGCCCGATACTTTCGCCAGCTGCCGCCACAGCGCAATGACCGGCGTGCGCAGCATGGCGGGCACGAAGAGGTCGAGCGCCCCTACCCGCACGCCCAGCCGCGCCAGCATCGTGCGGCGCTGCTTGTCGAGTCGGTCCAGCCCCGATTCCTCGCGCGCGGTCATGCCGCCGCGCTCGACCAGGGTGATGAGCAGCGCGCGCAAGTCCGACCCGGCGTCGGTCGCGCGGCTTGCCTCGTCCAATTTGGCGAGCGGGGCGAGTGGCTTCAGTGCCGCCTCCAGCCACACTTCCAGCGCGGCGACGAGCGCCTTGCGCGACACGTCGGGCACGGCATCGAGCGCACGGTCGGGCACCATCACCGGCGCCAGCAGCGAGCGGCCGGGCGCGAGGCTCGCCAGCTTCTGCCCGTCCCAGACAAGCGCGCCGTCGGCCAAGGTGATCGCGGCGGTGCCTTCGTGAATGCCCGTGACCAGCGCATCGGCACGCGTGCCGAGCAGCGTGGACAAGTGCTTTTCCGCCGCCGCCAGCAGCAGCTTGCGATCAGACAGGCGCGCGCCGGGATCGACCTGGAAGGTGAAGCCGCGCAGCGAGCCGATGTGCTCGCCCTCGACCAGCACTTCCTCGTCTTCCAGCCGGACCGAGAGCAGTCCGGTATCCGGTCCCAGCTTCTTCATCAGAACGGCCGTCCTGCGGTTGATGAATCGTTCCGTCAGCTTTCCGTGAAGTGCGTCCGAAAGTCGAGCCTCAACCGCACGGGCGCGGGCGGCCATTTCATCGCGCGCGAGTACCCAATCGGGACGCTGGGCGATGTAGGCCCACGAACGGATCGCGGCGATGCGGCCCTGCAGCGTGTCGATGTCGCCGCCGGTGCGGTCCAGTTGCGCGATCTGCCCGGCGACGAAATCGGCCCCGAGTTCGCCGCTGCGGAGGTCCTGCCACAGCCGCGCGACGAAGCGCGAATGCGTTTCCACCCCCTGCTGGCGAAAGTCCGGCAGACGGCACACGTCCCAGAAGCGGCGCACCTGCCCGAACCCGCGCACGGTGTCCGCCACCGGCCCCTCGTCCGCGAGGCGCTTGAGCACGGCGAGGTCGATCGCCTCGGGCGCAGGCGCGAGTTCGGGGCGCAGCGGCGGCGTTTCGAGGTCGGCGATTAGGGTGGCGAGGCTGTCGAAGCGGGGCTCGGGCTCGCGCCAGAACAGCTTGGTCAGGGGCGCGAAGCGGTGTTCCTCGATCGCGTAGATTTCTTCTGGGTCGAATTCGGAATCGTGGCCGCCGGTGCCGGTGAGCGTGCCGAAGCTGCCGTCCTTCTGGTGGCGCCCTGCCCGCCCGGCGATCTGCGCCATCTCGGGCGGCGTCAGGCGGCGGTGGCGACGGCCGTCGTACTTGGAGAGGCCCGCGAAGGCGACATGCTCGACATCGAGGTTGAGGCCCATGCCGATCGCGTCGGTGGCGACGAGGTAGTCCACCTCCCCCGACTGGTAGAGCGCCACCTGGGCGTTGCGCGTCTGCGGGCTGAGCGCGCCCATCACCACCGCCGCGCCGCCCCGGAACCGGCGCAGCATTTCGGCGATGGCATAGACCTGCTCGGTCGAGAAGGCGACGATGGCGCTGCGGGGCGGCACGCGGCTGAGCTTCTTCGCGCCCGCGTGAGTCAGGGTGGAGAAGCGCGGGCGGGTGACGACCTCCACCCCGGGCACCAGTGCCTTCACCAGCGGCTCGGCGGTGGAGGAGCCGAGGATCATCGTCTCCTCCCTGCCCCGTGCGTGCAGCAGGCGATCGGTGAAGACATGGCCGCGCTCGCGATCCGCCGCCAGTTGCGCCTCGTCGATGGCGACGAAGGCCATCGAGCGTTCGGACACGGGCATCGCCTCGGCCGTGCAGAGCAGGTAGCGGGCGTTCTTCGGCTCGATCCGCTCCTCGCCAGTGATGAGCGCGACGCTGGCCTCGCCCTTGATCTTGACTACGCGGTCGTAGACCTCGCGCGCCAGCAGGCGCAGCGGGAAGCCGATCATGCCGCTGGAGTGGGCGCACATCCGCTCGATCGCGAGGTGTGTCTTGCCGGTGTTGGTCGGGCCAAGCACCGCCTTCACCGCGCCGGGAGCGTCCTTTAATGCCGAGCCGTTCCGGTGCTGAACCATTATGCCGGTGAATGTGGCACCGCAGCCCGCCGCTCGCAAGACTCGGGGTATCCCGCAGACCCCCCTGAATCCACAGTCTTAGGATGTTCGTAACCTTGTTCGGGCAGGGAAATTGCGCGAGGTCCGCCGCCGCGGACCAAAGGGTTGCAACGAGGGAACCGCGCGAAGGTGTTCAAGCCGCAGCAGCGCGATCGCGACGATCGCGCTGAAACTCAGAACCCGGACGGGCTGACGCCTGCGGCCACGCGGCGCGACGATGCCGTGCTTCTGGTGTTTCCCGCAGAGCAAGGCCGTTCTCGGCCAGCGGTCCCGGATCAGGTCCGGGACGACGAAGCTTCACCCCGCCCTTCCCTGCGCGCCCGGGTCGAGAACTGGTGCCACCGCATCGAACTGGCCCCCGACCTTGCCGCCGACATCGGCAGCCGCAAGTGGCTGCGCGGGCTCGCCACGATGCTGGGCCTGAGCGGCGCTGCGCTGGCGCTGCTCCCCGGTTTCAGCGCGGTCGAGGCTGCGGCGACGATGCCGCTCGACGCCAGCCAGCAGGGCGAATTCCGCAGCCAGTCGATCGCCCCGCTCGCGCTGGGGGCCGACACCGGCCGCCACATGGGTGCGACGCCGCTGGTCAGCCCGCTGACCGGCGCGCCCGAGCGACCTACCGTGCAGCTGACCTCGACGCTGGGACAGGGCGACACCCTCCCCGGCCTGCTCCAGCGCGCCGGGCTGGGATCGGCCGAGGTGGCGCAAGTGACGCAGCTTGTCGGCCAGGTCGTGCCGGCCGGAGAGATCGGTTCGGGCACGCAGTTCGACATCACGCTGGGCCGCCGTCCCGCCGAGGGCGCGGCGCGGGCACTCGATTCGCTGTCGTTCCGGGCGCGGTTCGACCTCGATCTTTCCATCGAGCGCGGTGCCGGTGGTCTTATGGCGGTGCGCCATCCGATCCGGGTCGACGAGACCCCGCTGCGCATTCGCGGCACCGTGGGCTCCAGCCTCTACCGCTCGGCGCGCAATGCCGGGGCGCCGGTGGCGGCGATCCAGTCGTACCTGCGCGCGGTGGACAAGTACCTCAGCCTCGACAGCGATCTGCGTTCGGGCGACGAATTCGACATGATCCTGTCCTACAAACGCTCGGCCAAGGGCGAGCGCGAGGTGGGGGACCTGCTCTATGCAGGCGTCGCGCGGGGCGGGAAGCCGCAACTGCAGCTGATGCGCTGGGGCAATGACGGGCAGATGTTCGCCGCCAGTTCCATCGGCCAACCCCGCGCCGTGCCGATCGGCCAGCCGGTGGCGAGCACGCGGATCACGTCGCCCTATGGCGGGCGGCGCCATCCGATCCTCGGTTATGTGCGGATGCATGCCGGTATCGACTTCGGCGCGCCTTATGGAGCGCCGATCTATGCGGTGGCGGACGGCGTGGTGACCTTCGCCGGGCGGCATGGCGGGCACGGCAACTACGTGCGGCTGCAGCACGGCGGCGGTCTCGGCACCGGCTACGGCCACATGAGCCGCATCGCCGTCAGCAATGGTACGCATGTGCGAGCCGGGCAGGTGATCGGCTATGTGGGCTCCACCGGGCTCTCGACGGGACCGCATCTCCACTTCGAGGCCTATCGCGGTGGTCGCACCATCAATCCGGCGGGAATCGCGGTGATGCAGCGGCCCGAGATCGACGGGCGCGAGCGCGATGCCTTCAAGGCGCGGCTCAATGCACTGCTGGGCGTGACTCCGGGTGCGGCGCTGGGATCGATCGAGCCGGTGGCGAGCGATCCGGTCGAGACCACGCGCGAGATCGACAAGCTGGGGCGGTGATGCCTTATCCTCCCCGTTGCGCAGCAATGGGGAGGGGGACCGCCGACGAAGTCGGTGGTGGAGGGGGGAGCCGGCCCCCTCCGTCAGCCCTGCGGGCTGCCACCTCCCCATCGCTTCGCGACAGGGAGGATCAAGGCAGTCCCGCGCACCCCAACCCGCGCAAATCGCAACCCTCCCCCGATTGCCCCCGCCTTCGTTTTCCGGCAAGCACCCCGCCATGACCGGCACATATCCCCACACCCGCCTCCGCCGTACCCGCGCCACCGCCTGGAGCCGCGCGCTCCATCGCGAGACGGTGCTGACCCCGGCGGACCTCATCTGGCCCCTCTTCATCACCGAGGGCGAAGGCGTGGAGCAGCCCATCGCCGCGCTGCCGGGCGTGTCGCGCTGGTCGGTGGACCTCATCGTCGAACGGGCGAAGGAAGCGGTGGACCTCGGCATCCCGGTGCTCGCGCTGTTCCCGCACACCCAGCCCGATCGCCGTAGCGAGGGCGGGGCCGAGGCGCTCAACCCGGACAACCTGATGTGCCGCGCGATCCGCGCGATCCGGGCGGAACTGGGCGATAAAATCGGCCTGCTCACCGACGTGGCGCTCGATCCCTATACCAGCCACGGACAGGACGGGCTGATCGACGATGCGGGCTACGTCCTCAACGACGAGACGGTCGAGGCACTGGTCGGCCAGTCGCTCAACCAGGCCAACGCGGGCGCGGACATCATCGCGCCTTCAGACATGATGGACGGCCGCATCGCCGCGATCCGCGACGCGCTGGAGGACGCGGGCCACATCAACGTCCAGATCATGAGCTACGCCGCCAAGTACGCCTCGGCGTTCTACGGCCCGTTCCGCGACGCGGTCGGTTCGCGCGGGCTGCTCAAGGGCGACAAGAAGACCTACCAGATGGACCCCGGCAACACTGAGGAAGCGCTGCGCGAAGTCGAGATGGACCTCGCCGAGGGCGCCGACACGGTGATGGTGAAGCCGGGTCTGCCTTACCTCGACATCATCCGCCGGGTGAAGGACACGTTCGAGGTGCCCGTCTTCGCTTATCAGGTCTCCGGCGAATACGCGATGATCGAGCACGCGGTCGCGGCGGGCGCGGCGGATCGCGACGCCATGGTGCTGGAGACGCTGACCGCCTTCAAGCGCGCCGGCGCCTCGGGCGTGCTGACATACCATGCGGCCCATGCGGCGCGGCTGCTGCGTGGTTAGGATCGAGACCGACCGCCTGATCCTGCGCGACTGGGGTGAGGGCGACATTGCGCGTTTCGCAGAGGGCACCAATACGCCCGCCGTCATGCGCCATCTCGGCGGCGTGATGGACGATGCCAAGGTGGCGCTGTTCGAGGAGCGGGTGCTGGGTTTCCAGAACCGTCTCGGCCACACCTTCTGGATCGCCCAGCGCAAGGACGACGGCGAAGTGCTCGGCTTCTGCGGCCTTAAGGTTATCGATGCGCCGGGGGCGACGTTCCCCGGCGAGATGGAGATCGGCTGGCGGTTTCGTGAGGATTCCTGGGGGCAGGGCTATGCCAAGGAAGCTGCCATCGCCTCGCTCGATGCCGGGTTCGAGCGGTTCGGGGCGGCGGAGATCTTCGCCATCACCAACCTCGAGAACACCGCCAGCTGGGGCCTGATGCTGCGCCTCGGCATGGTGCGGCGCGCGGAACTGGACTTCGTCGATGCGCGGTTCGAGCCGCCGGTGGGCGATACGATCGTCCATTCGATCACCGCCGAGGCGTGGCGGAGCATTGGGCGCGCGGGGCGCTAGCCACAGGGCACCACATTTCGTCATTGCGAGCGTAGCGAAGCAATCCAGGGCAGTCTTGAGCCGCCCTGGATTGCTTCGCTGCGCTCGCAATGACGAGTGAAGGTCTATCCTTCCCTGCCGGCACCACGTACCTGTCTTGCCGCAATGACCGACACCGCCGAGCACATGCTGCAAACCGCCCGGACAACCCCGCCGCGCCGCGGGCTTTTCGTCGCCACCATCCTCGTCGGCAGTTTCCTGCTGTTCCTCGTCCAGCCGATGGTGGCGCGCATGGCGCTGCCCCGGCTCGGCGGCGCGCCGAACGTGTGGAACAGCGCGATGCTGGTCTATCAGGCGCTGTTGCTGGCGGGGTACGCCTATGCGCACTGGCTCGGCCGGTTCGCGCTGAAGCGGCAGGCGATGATTCACCTCGCGCTGCTGCTGGTCGCCGCGCTGACCTTGCCGGTGGGCCTGATCGACATGCCGCGCATCGCCGGGCTGCCGGAGGCCGCATGGGTGCCGCTGCTACTGGGCGCGAGCATCGGCCCGGTATTCTTCGTCGTATCCGCGCAGGCGCCGCTCATGCAGCGCTGGTTCGCCGCTGCGCCCGAAGCGGGTGCACCTTGGGCGCTCTACGCCGCCTCCAACCTCGGGAGCTTCGCGGGGCTCATCGCCTATCCGCTGCTGGCCGAGCCGCTGCTGAGCGTCCGTCTGCAGAGCCTCGCGTGGTCTGGCGGCTTCGCCGTGCTGGTGCTGCTGATCGCGCTGGCCGGATTCAGCCGCCGCAATACCCCCGCGCCGATCGCACAGGCCCACGCTTCGGAGCGCATCCCCGCCCGCACCATCGGCCTGTGGCTGGCGCTGTCGGCGGTGCCTTCGGGGCTGATGCTCTCGACCACCACGCATCTCACCACCGACATCTTCGCGATGCCGCTGCTCTGGGTGATCCCGCTGGGGCTCTACCTGCTGAGCTTCGTGATCGCGTTCTCCGACCGGCGCGGGTCGGCTACCTTCGTCAGCCGCATCGCGCCGGTGGTGGTGCTGTTCATGGGCAGCTACGCGATGCTGTCGAATGGCTCGGGCACCCTGTGGGCCGTGGCGGGCACCTGCCTGCTGCTGCTCTGCGTGGCGACGACGCTGCACGCGCGGCTCTACGACCTGAGGCCGGGAGAGGCGCAGCTTACCCGCTTCTACCTCGTCATGTCGGCGGGCGGAGCGCTGGGCGGCGTGTTCACCGCGCTGATCGCGCCGCTGGTGTTCGACTGGGCCTGGGAGCACCCGCTGCTGGTCCTCGCCGCCGCGCTGCTGATGCCGCTGCGCCCGCTGCTGAACTGGCGCGACAGCACCGATATGGAGCCCGGCATGGCGCGCATCGCGCTGACCGTGGTGCTGCTCTTCGCGGGCTTCCTGGGCTGGGAACTGCTGCAGACCGTGCTGGACCCCGAGGAGGCGCTGTTCAGCCTGATGCTGACGGTGTTCCTCGTCGGCGTGGGGGTGATGGTCATGGCATGGCGCGGGGCCTTCGCGCTTGTCCTGCTGATCGGCATGGTCGGACAGGGCGGCCTGTGGACCGTGCGCGCCACTCTGGAAGGCGAGCGCACCCGCAGCTATTTCGGCATCTATACCTTGCGCGACGACGCGGAGGGACGCTTCCGCACGCTGGCGCACGGCACGACGCTACACGGCATGCAGGCGCTCGATCCCGCGCGCACGCACGATGCGCTGACCTATTACGGCCCCGGCTCGGGCGTCGCCCTCGCGCTGGCGGCAGTGCCCGCGATCGAGGGGCCGCAGGCGCGCGTGGGCGTTGTCGGGCTCGGCACCGGCTCGCTCGCCTGCCGTTCGCAGCCGGGGCAGGACTGGACTTTCTTCGAGATCGACCCGGTCGTGCTGCGCTTCTCCACGACGCGGCAGTTCACCTTCCTCAAGGACTGCACCCCGAAGGCCCGCGTGGTGATCGGCGATGCCCGGCTGGAACTGGCACACGTCGCGCCGCGCAGCTTCGACGTGCTGGTGATCGATGCCTTCTCCTCCGATGCCATCCCCATGCACCTGCTGACGACCGAGGCGCTGGCGGTCTACCGCCGCGCGCTGACCCCGGGGGGCCTGCTGATCCTGCACATCTCCAACCGCTACATCGACCTTGCGCCGGTGGTCGGCGCCAATGCGCGAGCGAGCGGGCTCATGGCGCTTTCGCGGCTGGACTTTCCCGAAGACGAAGTGCGTTACACCCCCTCGCGCTGGATCGCGCTTTCGGCGGATCGGAGCGTGCTCGACAGGCTTGCAAGGCAGCGCCCCGATGCCCCATGGAGCAAGCTTGAAGAACGGGCGCCGGAACCCTGGACGGACGATCACGCTTCCATCCTGCCGTATGTCCGCTGGAGCAGGCTGACGGGGAATCCATGACCGACCGTAACGACATCACAATCGCCGCCTTCAACGGCAAGGCGCCGCGCATCCATTCCAGCGCCTTCATCGCGCCCGGCTGCCGCATCATCGGTGACGTCGAGATCGGCGCCGACGCCAGCATCTGGTACAACTGCGTGATCCGCGCTGACATCAACCGCGTGGTCATCGGTGCGCGCACCAACATCCAGGACGGCACCGTCGTCCACTGCGACAGCCCCAAGCCGCACCGCCCCGAAGGTTACGCCACGATCATCGGCGAGGACGTGCTGATCGGCCACATGGTCATGCTGCACGGCTGCACGCTGGAAGACCGCGCCTTCATCGGCCTCGGCGCGATCGTGATGGACGGCTCCTATGTCGAGAGCGACGGCATGCTGGCGGCGGGCTCGCAGCTCACCGGCAAGCGCATCGGTGCTCGCCAGCTCTGGATGGGCCGCCCGGCAAAGTACTTGCGCGATCTGACCGACGAGGCCGTCGTCGCCAACCAGTCGGGCGTGAAGGGCTATGTCCTCAATGGCCGCCTGCATGCCGAGGCGCTCGGGCTGAAGGGCTGATGGCGCGGCCCAGGGCGATGCTGCCGGATGCCGAGGCGCTGCGGGCCATGGTCGATGCCGACGGTGCGCTGGCCTTGCGGGTAACGCCGGGCGCAAAGGTCGAGGCACTGGAAATCGTAGAGGGCCGCCTCACTGCCAAAGTCCGCGCTCAGCCGGAGGACGGCAAGGCCAACGCCGCCGTGCGCGACCTGCTCGCCCGCGCGCTGGGCGTGGCGCCCTCGCGGCTGGAACTGCTGCGCGGCGCAACATCGCGTGAGAAGCAGTTCAGGGTATCCGGCTAACCGCTTCGCCTTTGTTCTGCATGTTTATTGCAATTGAGAATCAATATATAATATGCCATGCTGCGCCGCACCACGCTTGCGGGCCCGTGCCCGCTTTCCTTCCGACAAAAGCAGAAAGACGACATGCTCAACGAAGAGATGAAGCGCATCCTCTCGGTCCAGCTTCCGATCCAGGCCACCGTCAGCAAGGACGGCCTGCCCGACATCGGCCCCAAGCGCTCGCTGCGGGTCTATGACGAGGCCACGCTGATCTACAACGAGAACACCGGCGGCCAGACGCTGCAGAACATTCGCGACGGATCGAAGATGGCGATCGCCGTGATCGATCGCGAAGCGCTCGACGGTTACCGCTTCGTCGGCAAGCCCGAGATATTTTCCGAAGGCGCGGCCTTCGAGAACGCCGAGGCCTTCGCGGCGACGGCGGGCATGAAGACCCCCAAGTTCGCGGTGCTGATCCACATCGAGGACATCTACACCCTGCGCTCCGGCCCGACGGCGGGCACGAAGCTCTGAATTCACAGCCGCGATGGTCCTCTCCCGCCAGTGGAAGGGGCTATCGCCCCATGCTGCGTGCGATCCGCGCCAGCGTTTCGCTCATCGAGCGGGCGATGTCTGTAGGTTCGGGCGCCACCTCGGCGATGGCGCGCTCCATCGCCTCGGCCCACTGGTCCGCCGTCAGCGGTTCGATGGTGAAGGGCGCGTGCAGGCTCACCATGCAGCGGCCGGGGTTCTCCTCGAACCAGTCGCGCGGGCCTCCTGCCCATCCGGCGAGGAACTTCGGCAGCGAGGCCCGCATCGCGCCAGATCGGCCGCGTGCATCGCGCGAAGTTCGGCATAGGCCGGATCGCTTACCATCAGATCGTAGAAGCGGTTGGCGATCGCCTCGAACACCGGAGCGCCGCCGAGGCGGTGGTAGGGGGTGTCCGGCACGGGGGAGGGCTGTTCCATGCTGCCCCTCTAGCGTATCGTCCGCACGCACGCATTGATCGCGGTCAATCGCGGATCAGGGCGCGCAAAGTCTCGATGCGGTCGGCCTCGTGCGCGGGCTTGTCGGCGCGGATGCGGCTGATGCGGGGGAAACGCATGGCTACGCCGGACTTGTGGCGCTTGCTGGCGTGGACCGAATCGAAAGCCACCTCGAACACCAGCGACTTGTCCGTCTCGCGCACCGGGCCGAAGCGGCCCACGGTGTGGTTGCGCACGTGGCGATCGAGCCACTTCAGTTCCTCGTCGGTGAAACCGAAGTAGGCCTTGCCCACGGGCAGCAGTTCCGCGCCGGTATCGGGATCGCCGTCCCAGCAGCCGAAGGTATAGTCCGAATAGAACGAGCTTCGCTTGCCCGAGCCGCGCTGGGCATACATCAGCACGCAGTCGATCAGCAGCGGGTCGCGCTTCCACTTGTACCACAGCCCGGTCTTGCGCCCCGCGACATAGGGACTGTCCCGCCGTTTGAGCATCACCCCCTCTATCGCATCGTCGCGCGCGCGTTCGCGGATGGCGGACAGGTCGGCGAAGTCGGCGGCGGGGATCACGGTGGAGATGTCGAACCGGTCGGCGGGCAGGCGCGGCAACAGCGCCTCCAGCGCGGCGCGGCGCTGACTCCAGGGGAGGGGGCGCAAGTCCTGCCCCTCCAGGATCAGCACGTCATAGAGGCGCACGAAGGCGGGATATTCCTCGCGCATCTTCTTCGAGACAGTCTTGCGCCCGAGGCGCTGCTGCAAGGCGTTGAAGCTGGCCGCGCCGCCCTCTTCGCCGCCCTGATGGGCACCGCGCACCAGCAGTTCGCCGTCCAGCACGCCGTCGATATGCAGCGCCTCGGCGACCTCGGGAAAGGTGGCGGAAATGTCATCGCCGGAGCGGGAGTAGACGCGCGTTTCTCCGCCCGCCCGAACCACCTGCACGCGGATGCCGTCCCACTTCCATTCGGCGGCATAGTCGGCCAGATCGACCTCCGTGTCCTCCAGCCCGTGCGCCAGCATGAAGGGGCGGAACAGCGGCAGATCGTCGGAATTGGGAGGCTCGGCGCCGTGCGCGGCCCAGTCGAACAGCGGGGCATAAGGCGGCGTCTGGCCGTGCCAATGCTCCTCCACATCCTCCACCGCGACGTCGAAGGCCTGCGCGAAAGCCGTCTTGGCGAGACGCGCCGAAATGCCGATGCGCATCGCCCCGGTGGCCAGCTTGAGCAGGGCATAGCGGCCGTTCGCATCCAGCCGGTCGAGCAGCTTCGGCAGTTCCACCATGACATTGGCGCGCGTCATGCGGGAAAGCGCATCCACCGCCTCGGACACCGTGGGCGGGGAGGGTGCCTCCGCCGGTTCGGGCCAGAGCAGGCTGGCGGTCTCGGCGGAATCACCCACGTATTCGCGGCTGAGCGTCCAGAGCACCGGGTCGATCCGCTCGGTCAGCAGGTTGCGGATGGTGGAACTCTTCACTGCCGGGAAATCGAGCCCATCGGTCAGCGCGGCAAGCGCCCAGCCGCGATCCGGATCGGGCGTGTCGCGCAGGTAGTCGGCCAGCAGCTTGAGCTTGGCGTTGCGGCTGCGGGTATAGACCAGCGCGTCGAGAAGAGCGGCGAACGCTTCCATTTAGAAAGTAGAAGTCCTGGGGCCATCGCCCCAGACCCCCATACCGTCGAGGTCGTGCGCGCAGCCTCGTTTCGCGCTCACTTCCTTTTTCGTGTCATCCCCGCGAAGGCGGGGACCCATCTGATGACCGCGTAATACGGAGCCGCAGGAGATGGGTTCCCGCCTTCGCGGGAATGACGGAAGGTCAATCATCTTCATCCTCATACCCCACCAGAGCCAGCGCCCGCGCCTTCCTCTGGTTCAACTCGCACCACCGCAGCATGGCTTCCTCGCGCCCGTGCGTGATCCACGTCTCGGCGGGGTTCACGTCCACCACGGTCTGCGTCAGTTCGTCCCAGTCGGCGTGGTCGGAGATCACCAGCGGCAGTTCCACCATCCGCTGCCGCGCGCGCTGGCGTACCCGCATCCAGCCGGAGGCCATTGCCGTGATCGGATCGGGCAGGCGGCGGCTCCACCGGTCGTTGAGCGCCGAGGGCGGGGCGACGATCACCGCGCCGGCCAGTTGCTCTTTGCTGGCGTCCGACACCAGCCGCAGGTCGCCCAGATCGACGCCCCATTCTTCATACAGTCGGCACATCCGCTCCATCGCGCCGTGGAGCCAGATCGTGTCTTGGTGCCCGGCGCGGCGCAGTTCGGCGATCAGGCGTTGTGCCTTGCCCAGCGCGTAGGCGCCGACCAGCACGCAGCGCTCCGGATTGGCGGCGAGGGCGGAGAGCAGCTTGGCGATCTCCTCCTCCACCGGTGGGTGGCGGAAGACAGGCAGGCCGAAGGTCGCCTCGGTGACGAGCACGTCGCAAGGGGTGACCTCGAAGGGCGGGCAGGTGGGATCGGCGCGGCGCTTGAAGTCGCCGGTGACGATGATCCGCTCGCTCGCGTGCTCCAGCAGGATCTGTGCGGAGCCGAGGACGTGTCCGGCGGGAATCCACGTGGCGTGGACATCTCCGGGCAGGGCGATGCGCTCGCCGTAGGGGACGGGCACCGCGCCTTCCTCGGTGGCGTAGCGCAGTTTCATGATGGCGAGGGTTTCGGGGGTGGCGAAGGTCTCGCCGTGGCCGCCGCGTGCGTGGTCGGCATGGCCGTGCGTTACCAGCGCGCGATCGACCGGGCGGGCCGGGTCGATCCAGCAGTCGGCGGGGACGACGTGGATGCCCCAGGGTTCGGGTCTGATCCAGGAGAAATCGCGGGGCATGTCATGAAAATGGGGCGGGAACCGCGTGGTTCCCGCCCCAATGTCTCAATGTGGCGCAGACCCTTCGACAAGCTCAGGGTGAGCGGTGTTGGTGTAAGGCCGCTATCCCCTCCTCCCGCTCAGGCTGAGCTTGTCGAAGCCCCCTGAGTCGGGAAGTGAGCAATGACCCTCAATCGTCCGCGTTGGTATCCGCCTGCGGACCGGGCTTCTTCGCCCGCTTCACCGGCACCTTCTTCTTCGTCTTGGACACCTTGGGCGCCGAGGGAGTCAGTTCGAAGTTCAGCGCGTTCTCCTTGACCGAGACGTGCACTTCGCCGCCGTGGGCCAGCTTGCCGAACAGCAGTTCTTCCGCCAGCGGCTGCTTGACCTTCTCCTGGATCACGCGGCCCATCGGGCGCGCGCCGTAGAGCTTGTCATAGCCCTTGTCGCCCAGCCAGCTGCGTGCGTCCGAGTCGAACTGGATGTGGACGTTCTGGTCGGCCAGCTGCAGTTCCAGCTGGAGGATGAACTTGTCCACGACCCGGCTGATGGTGTCCTTGGCGAGGTACGCGAAGGGCACGATCGCATCGAGGCGGTTGCGGAATTCGGGGGTGAACATCTGCTTCACCGCTTCCTCGCCGGCATCCTCCTTCGAGGTGTCGCCGAAGCCGATGCCCTGCTTGGCCATGTCCGAGGCGCCCGCGTTGGTGGTCATGATGAGCACCACGTTGCGGAAATCGACGGTCTTGCCGTGGTGATCGGTCAGGCGGCCGTTGTCCATCACCTGCAACAAGATGTTGAACAGGTCGGGGTGTGCCTTCTCGATCTCGTCGAGCAGGAGGACGCAGTGCGGGTTCTGGTCGATCGCGTCGGTCAACAACCCGCCCTGATCGAAGCCGACATAGCCCGGAGGCGCACCGATCAGGCGGCTGACCGAGTGACGCTCCATGTATTCGGACATGTCGAAGCGCTTCAGCTCGATGCCCATGATGCTGGCGAGCTGACGGGCCACTTCGGTCTTGCCGACGCCGGTAGGACCGCTGAACAGGAACGAGCCGATCGGCTTGTCCGGATCGCGCAGGCCAGCGCGGCTCAGCTTCATCGCGGTGGCGAGGAGGCCGATCGCCTTGTCCTGGCCGAACACCACGCGCTTCAGGTCACGTTCGAGGTTCTCCAGCGCCTTCTTGTCGTCGGACGAGACGGACTTGGGCGGGATGCGGGCCATCGTCGCGATGACCTGTTCGATCTCGCGCGCGGTGATGGTCTTCTTGCGGCGGCTGGGCGGCAGCAGCATCTGCATCGCGCCGACTTCGTCGATCACGTCGATCGCCTTGTCGGGCAGCTTGCGGTCGTTGATGTAGCGGGCCGAAAGCTCCACCGCCGTCTTGATCGCGTCAGGCGTATACTTGACGCGGTGGTGATCCTCGAAAGCGGTGCGCAGGCCCTTGAGGATCTTGATGGTATCCTCGACCGTGGGCTCGTTCACGTCGATCTTCTGGAACCGGCGCAGCAGGGCGCGGTCCTTCTCGAAGTGGTTGCGGAACTCCTTGTAGGTGGTCGAGCCGATGCAGCGGATCGTCCCGCCCGACAGCGCCGGCTTGAGCAGGTTCGAAGCGTCCATCGCCCCGCCGCTGGTGGCGCCCGCGCCGATCACCGTATGGATCTCGTCGATGAAGAGGACCGCGTGCGGCATCTTCTCCAGTTCGGAGACGACCTGCTTCAGACGCTCTTCAAAATCGCCGCGATAGCGGGTGCCGGCCAGCAGGCTGCCCATGTCGAGCGAGTAGATCACCGCCTCGGTCAGCACTTCAGGCACTTCGCCCTCTACGATCTTGCGCGCCAGGCCTTCGGCGATGGCGGTCTTGCCCACGCCCGGATCGCCCACGTAGAGCGGGTTGTTCTTGGAGCGGCGGCACAGGATCTGGATCGTGCGGTCCACTTCGGGGCCGCGGCCGATCAGCGGATCGACCTTGCCCGCCAGCGCCTTCTCGTTGAGGTTGACGGTGAACTGGTCGAGCGCGGAGTCCTTCTTGTTGGCGGACGCCTTTGCCTCCGCCTTGTCCTCGGGCGTGGGCGGGGTCTCGTCGGACGAGCCCTTGGCGGTGCGATCCTCGATCCGCTTGCCGCCCTTGCCGATGCCGTGGCTGATGTAGCTGACGGCGTCGAGGCGGCTCATGTCCTGCTGCTGCAGGAAGTAGACCGCGTAGGAATCCCGCTCGGAGAACAGCGCGACGAGGACGTTGGCGCCGGTCACGGTGTCCTTGCCGGACGACTGCACGTGCAGGATCGCGCGCTGGATCACCCGCTGGAAACCGGCGGTCGGGGCGGGATCGCCCTTTTCCTCGGTCTTGAGCGACTGGTATTCCTGATCGAGATACTGGCGCACCACGTCGCCGAGGTCGCCAAGGTCCACGCCGCAGGCCTGCATGACCTGCGCCGCGTCGGTGTCGTCGATCAGCGCGAGCAGCAGGTGCTCGAGCGTCGCGTACTCGTGGCTCCGCTCAGACGCGTGAGACAGAGCCGAGTGCAGGGTCTTTTCAAGGCTTTGGGCGAAACTTGGCATTTAGGCGACCTTCATCGTGAGGGACGGCTCTCCCGGGAGGTTCCCGGCCCGCAGGGGAGATTGGCGGGTCAGGGTTACGAGGTTGATATAGGGACGTTCAGGATGGTTGCGAGGGTGGCCATGGGGGTAAGCGCCCGAGGTCGCCCGAAGGCTGCCAGAGGAGGCTGCGATTCTCAAGATGATCGCGGCCTGAACAGGGCGTCCGCCGCGAGGCGGTGAGCCGATGATGCGTTCCGGTGCGCGCGGATGCGGGCGATCTCGATTTCGAGAAGCGCAACCCGCGCGTCGAGTTCGTCCAGCGAATAGCGATCGAGGCTTTCACCGGCGAGGTGGCTGGCGGCTCCGAAGTCGCCCTCGGATGACCGCCGCAGAGGTCGGTCTTCTTCGTCCATTGCGGTGCAGCATCGGACTGGAATGCGAGGCTGTCAATGGGTCCTTCGACAGGCTCTGGAAGAGCGGGGGATATGACCCACGGTGGAACTGTTTTCGTCATTGCGAGCGCAGCGAAGCAATCCAGGGCAGCACTACGCCGCTCTGGATTGCTTCGCTGCGCTCGCAATGACGAAGGTGGGAAGGTTACGGCTTTTGGGCACTCGGCTCGGGCAAGGGCTTTTCATCACCCACCACCGGCTCCGCAATGCCCTTGCGCGCGCGGTATTCCGGGCTGTGCAGTGCGTCCACTTCGGCCTGGCGACGCTTGAGGTAGAAATCGCGCGTGGCCACGTAAGGGTCGGCGGCGGCACGGTTGGCCTTGATCTGCTCGTCGAAGGCGACTCGGTCGTTCATCGACTTCACTATGCCGGTGGAAAGCCCGTAGACCGGCTTGTTGAACGGCTTGCCGACCAGCGTGGGCAACACTGCCAGATCGAGCACGCGCCCGACGAGGTCGCGCGCCGTCGTCGGACCCAGCACGGGCACGAACAGGTACGGCCCGTTGCCGATGCCGTGATAGGCGAAAGTGTTGGCGAAACCGTTCTCGCGGTAAGGCAGGCGGAACGGCTTGCGTTTGGCCATGTCGAACAGCCCGGCGACGCCGACCGTACTGTTGATGACGAAGCGGCCTGCCGTCTCCATCGCCTTGCCCGGCTTGAACTGCAGCAGGTAGTTCACGAAGACGATCGGCTCCGCGAGGTTGATGAGGAAGTTGCGCAGGCCGTTGCGGATCGGCTTGGGCACGACCCGCTCGTACGTTCCCGCGACCGGGGCGACGACCACCTTGTCCACCGCCTCAACCACCGCGAAGCTGGCCGCATTGACGCCCGAGAACGGGTCGGCCTCTATCTGGCGGGGGCTGGAACTGACGATGATGACATTCTCGTCCTCCGCCGCAGGCACGCTGCCGGGCGGGGGCGTTCCCGCAGGCGGGGCCGGAGCGTGAATGATCGGCGCGTGGTCGGGCAACGGCTGTGCCGCGACGTTCGGCAACGGCTGCGCCGCCACTTCCTGCACAGGAGTCGTCACTGCGCCCGGCGTCCCGATCGCCGGGTGATCCTGAAGGTTGGCTCCGCCGCCCGCCAACAGGACGGACAGAGCTATAGTCGACACGCCCACTTCCGTACTTCCTCTGATGAACCCATCCGCACGGTACGGCTGCGACCCGAAGTGGAGTGAACACCACTATCATCATAAAATCGAGAGACTTTGTCAGTGCGACTGCATGCACCGTTCCACTTCGGGAGGCAGGGCCAAGAAAGGGAGTTCCCCACCCCCTCCATCCTGTGGCACAGGGAGGTTCATGTTAGCTGACCTTCCTGTCACCATGACCGCCGTGGGTTACGATGCACCCGGCGGCCCCGAAGTCCTGCGTCCTGAAACGGTCCCGGTGCCCCGGCCCGGTCCCGGCGAAGTGCTGGTCAAGGTCGCCTTCGCGGGCGTCAATCGCCCCGACGTGGTGCAGCGGCTTGGCAATTATCCGCCGCCGCCGGGCGCCTCGCCGATTCCGGGGCTGGAGGTTTCCGGCACCATCGCGGCATTGGGCGAAGGTGTGAGTCAGTTTCTCCCCGGTCAGGAAGTCTGCGCGCTCGTTTCGGGCGGGGGCTATGCGCAATACTGCATCGCCAAGGCCGGGCACTGCCTGCCGGTGCCCGAGGGCTTGTCCCTTGCGGAAGCCGCGGCGCTGCCGGAAACTCTTTTCACCGTTTGGCACAACGTCTTCGAGCGCGGCCTGGCGCGTGAGGGCGAGTGGCTGCTCGTCCACGGCGGCACCAGCGGTATCGGCACGATGGCGGCGATGCTGGGGCGGCACTTCGGGCTGACGGTCATCGTCACCTGCGGCTCGCCCGACAAGTGCGCGGCGGCGCTGAAGATCGGCGCGCATCACGCGATCGACTACAAGGCCACCGATTTCGTCGAGGAAGTCGCGCGGATTACCGGAGGGCGCGGCGTCGACGTGGTGCTCGACATGGTCGCGGGCAGCTACGTCGCGCGCAACCTCAAGTGCCTCGCGCCCGATGGCCGCCACGTCACCATCGCGGTGCAGGGCGGCGCGAAGGCGGAGGTGAACATGGCGGTGGTCATGACCCGGCGCTACACGCTGACCGGCTCGACCCTGCGCCCGCGCACGGACGCGTTCAAGGAAGCGGTTGCGCAGGAGATCCTCGAATGCGCCTGGCCGCTGGTCGAGGAAGGCCTGCTGCGCCCGGTGATGGACACGCGCTTCCCGCTCGCCGAAGCCGCCGCCGCGCATGCGCGGATGGAGGCCGGAGACCACGTCGGGAAGATCGTGCTGGAGGTGTGAAGGTGCACTTATGGTACCCTTGAGTGCCTTTGAGTGCCGTCAAATCATGCCCCAAATTGCGTTCCACGTGAAACGCATCGACGGAATGACGCAATTTTCGGCCCCTTTTGCTTGCTCCTTCGGCAAAAATTCCCTAAATCGAAACCGTGAGGCCGCTCCGCGAAGGGGCGGCCCTTATTGTTTCCGCCGGAGATAGAGAATGAGCCAGCCCACTCCGCTGATGCCGCACGCGACCGCCTCGTGGCTGGTCGACGTTACCTCGCTGACTTTCGAGCAGATCGCAGAATTCTGCGGCCTGCACATGCTCGAAGTGCAGGCGATGGCCGACGATCTGGCGTCCAGCAAGTATACCGGCCGCGACCCCGTTCGCTCGGGCGAGCTGACGATGGAAGAGATCGAGAAGGGGCAGGCCAACCCCGAGTACAAGCTGCGCATGCACAAGGTGCCGCTCGCGCAGAACCGTACCAAGGGCCCGCGCTACACCCCGGTGTCGAAGCGCCAGGACAAGCCTGACGGCATCGCCTGGATCCTGCGCAACCACCCCGAGGTTTCGGACGCGCAGATCGGCAAGCTGATCGGCACCACGCGCAACACCATCGCGGCGATCCGCGACCGTTCGCACTGGAACATCGCCAACATCACCCCCAAGGACCCTGTCACGCTGGGCCTGTGCTCGCAGCGCGAGCTGGACGCCCTCGTCGCCAAGGCCGCGAAGAAGGCGGGCATCCAGGACACCGGCGAGGGTGATGAGCGTCTGGTCGATGACCGTCAGGCCCTGATCGACGAACTGCGCGCAGAGCGTCAGGCGCAGGTTCAGGCCGCGTCGGAAGCCGCGCAGGAAGCCGAAGTCGCCGCCTGGCTCGAAGCCAAGCGTGCTGCCGAAGCCGCCGAGGCCCGCGGCGAGTAACTTTGCTTCAGCCTGACGGCTGAATCGAAAAGGGGACATGGGAGTTGATCCCATGTCCCCTTTTTCGTGTCCGCTCTCGGGGGGCTTCGACAAGCTCAGCCTGAGCGGGGTTTGAGGTTTACACTACTTCCGCTCACCCTGAGCTTGTCGAAGGGTCACGGCTGAGCCCTCACTCTGCCGCTGCGGAAAGCTCCTCTTCGTCTTCCTCGGCGATGACCTCGATCGGCGCCGAAGCGGGCAGGCGAGCGATTGACGGCGGCATCTGTCCGCCATTGGGCGACAGGCGCCCTTCGAGGCGCGCGCCCTGTTCGATGGTCAGCGTGTCGTAGGACACGTCGCCCTCGATCCGCGCGGTCTTGAGGATCACGACCTCGCGCGCCGAAACCGATCCGCGCACGAGCCCGGCGACGCGTACCGATTCGGCCCGCACCGCGCCGTTGATCTCGCTGCCTTCGCCCTGGATCAGGGCCTTGCAGGAAATGTCGCCGTTGACGCTGCCGTCGACGTGCAGGTCGGCGCTTGCCGAAATGTCTCCGCTGATGACGGTGTCGCCGCCCAGCATCGAGAAGCTCGAACTGTTGATGCTCGCACGCGAGCTTATGAAGGCCTTGGCCATGTCAGTGGTTCTCCTCCTGGCCCCTGTTGCTGCTGTTGTTCGCCCCCTGAAGACGTGCCGCTTCGAGGAACGGACGCGGGTTGACCGGACGGTCGTTCACGCGAACCTCGAAGTGGAGATGCGGGCCGGTCGAGCGCCCGGTGCTGCCCATTGCACCGATCAGCGCCCCGGCATCGACGTCCTGACCCACGCGGGTGCGGAAGCCGGAAAGGTGCCCGTAGCGGGTCATCAGCCCGTTGCCGTGCGTCACCTCGATGCAGTTGCCGTAACCGGACTTCTGCCCGACGAACGTGACGCGCCCCTTGGCGGCGGCGTAGATCGGCGAGCCCATCGGCCCCGGGAAGTCGAGGCCCGCGTGGAACGCGGCGCCGCCGGTGAAGGGGTCCGAACGATAGCCGTAGCTGGACGAGACGTAGGCGACGTGCGCCGGGCTCACCTGCGGGATCGAGGCGAGGCCGTTCTCCAGCGCGTCCATGCGGGCAAGGCTCTTGCCCATCGTCAGGAAGCGCGGATCGACGCTGCCGTCGGCCCCGGTCGCCAGCTTCACCAACGGACCACCCTCAGCCATGTGCGCGCGCGAAATCATCGCATTGGGATTGAGCCCCAGCTTGCGAATCGAAGCCATCGCCGCGTCCGAACGCTGGTCGGCGTAGCGGGTGAGGCGATCGACGAGCGCCAGTTGCTTCGCCTCGATGTCGGCAAGGTTGCCGACGCCGGGAACGGCGGCGCTGACCTTCTTGGCGGTCGCTACGGTTCGGGCCGTAGGTTGCCCCTCATCGGCCTCTTCAGGGACATCGTCGATATGGGCATCGACCACCTGGGTGATGAATTCCTGGCGCCGCTGAAGGTCAGCGACTACCGAATCGACGTTGCGGCGGTACTGCGCGACGCTCTTCTCGGCCTTGGCGACATTGGCCGCGCGCTCGGCGAGGGCAGCGCTTTCGCTGCCGACGGATGCCTGCGAGAGCGCCAGAGCGCCGACCGATGCGGCCCACATGCCGAGCACGCCGACGGCTGCACCCGCAGCGATCTTCTGTGCCCGCGCGGAAACGCGGATGAAACGGACCTGTCCCTGCGACCGCATGATGAACTCGCGGTCGGGGAACGCCGTCCTGAGGCGCTGGATGAACGCCCCGGTTGACTTGGAAAGCAAAACGACCCCGCTTGAAATCTATGTCTCAGTCCCGGATCGCGCCGGTAGCAGGCGGTAGTTACCAAAGCGAATCGGCTTGGCCCGAACCTCTGCGGAATCGGGGCGAGTCGAAAACAGATAGCGGTGAGCCGAGGAACCTTACCTTGGCGCGACCGTGAGACGACATACGAATCGATTGCATGCGTGCATTTTGGCGGCTGCATTCCGGTGACAACTGCACGCTGGAATGATAGGCCGCGCCCATGACTTTGCAGAGCACCCTGACCGCCGAACCTGCAGCGCTCTCGCCCGAGGCGCTTGTCGAGCAACTGGCCCGCGACGGCCGGGCCGCGCAGCGCGTACTGGCGAAGCTGACGGACGCCGATAAGGCCGCCGCCCTGCGCGCCGCCGCCACGGCGCTGCGCGAGGCTGAAGGGGAAATTCTCGAAGCCAACGCGAAGGACATCGCGGCTGGCGAGGCTAAGGGACTGTCAGGTGCGATGCTCGACCGCCTGCGGCTCGATGCCGCGCGGCTGGCCGGCATTGCCGGTGCGGTCGATCAGGTCGCGGGCCTGCCCGACCCGGTGGGCGAGGTGATCGCTTCCAGCGAACGCCCCAACGGCCTCAAGCTGTCGCGCGTGCGCATTCCCATCGGCCTGATCGGCATCATCTACGAAAGCCGCCCGAACGTCACCGCCGACGCTGCCGCGCTGTGCCTGCGCTCGGGCAACGCGGTGCTGCTGCGCGGCGGCAGCGAGGCGATCCATTCCAACCACGCGATCCGTGCCGCCTTCGCGAAGGGTCTCGCCACCGTGGGTCTGCCCGAGGCGGCGATCCAGCTGGTCCCGACGCAGGACCGCGCGGTGGTCGGCGCGATGCTGACGGCGGCGGGCCTCATCGACATGATCGTGCCGCGCGGGGGCAAGAGCCTCGTCGCGCGGGTGCAGGCCGATGCGCGGGTGCCCGTGCTCGCCCACCTCGATGGCATCTGCCACACGTATGTCCACGCCTCGGCCGATGCCGGGATGGCGCGCGACCTGACGCTCAACGCCAAGATGCGCCGCACCGGCATCTGCGGGGCGATGGAGACGCTGCTGCTCGACACCCAGTTCCCCGAGAGCGAATCGGTCGTTGCCGGCCTGCTCGACGCGGGCTGCGAACTGCGCGGCGATGCCCGTGCGCAGGCGCTCGACCCGCGCGTGCTGCCCGCCAGCGACGAGGACTGGGACACCGAATACCTCGACGCCGTGCTGGCCGTCGCCGTGGTCGACGGCATCGAACCGGCACTTGAGCACATCGCCGCGCATTCCTCGCACCATACCGATGCGATCGTTACCGAAGACGCGGAATCGGCCGAGCGCTTCCTTGCCGAAGTCGACAGCGCGATCGTGATGGTCAATGCCTCCAGCCAGTTCGCCGACGGCGGCGAGTTCGGCCTCGGCGCCGAGATCGGTATCGCCACCGGCCGCCTGCACGCGCGCGGTCCCGTCGCGCTGGAGGGCCTGACGACCTACAAGTGGCAGGTGCGCGGAACCGGGCAGGCCCGGCCCTGAATCTGGTTCTGAGGCGGACCCGAACCCGCCCCGGCCCCGTCACGGGCCTGCTCGGCGGCAGTTTCAACCCGGCCCACGGTGGACACCGCCGCGTCACCCTGTTCACCGTCGAGGCGCTTGCGCTCGACGAAGTGTGGTGGCTGGTTTCGCCGGGCAATCCGCTCAAGCCCAAGGCCGGGATGGCCCCGCTGGCCGCGCGGATGCGTTCGGCGCAGCGGCAGGCGCGGGGCGCCCGCATCCGGGCCACCGCGATCGAGCGCGAACTGGGCACCCGATACACCGTCGACACCCTCCGCGCGCTCCTTCACCGCTACCCGAAACGGCGCTTCGTATGGCTGATGGGGGCGGACAACCTCGCCCAGTTGCACCGCTGGAAGGACTGGCGGACGCTGTGCCGACTCATGCCGATTGCGGTAATCGCGCGTCCGGGGTATGATGGCGCTGCCCTCGCGAGCCCCGCGATGGCCTGGCTGGGGAAATTCCGGAGACCCCTGACCAGTCTTCGCGGTCCGGAAGAGTGGAGCGCACCCGCGCTGGTGACATTGCGATTCGACCCCGATACGCGGTCGGCAACGGCGATACGCCAGGCCGATCCGGACTGGGCACGAAGGTTCTCAGATCGACCTTCGCGTGACGCGGTCACGTACCACTTGATCCCCGGAACGGCGGAATGATCGGCTTTCAGGCCATCTTCCCGCATACCCGGCTTACACGGCAAACGATCGAACGCGGCAGGATGGCCTTCATCCTGCCCGGTCGGTTTTGAAAGGAGCAGAACCCAACCAAGATGCCACAGGCAGAACTACAGCCGGAATCAACCGGCGCCACCCCGCTTCCGGTCACGATCGAAAGCGATGATCCGTTGCTGAACCTCGTGCTCTCGTCGCTGGACGACGATCAGGCGCAGGAGCTGGTGACGATCGACCTCGACGGCAAATCGAGCATCGCCGACTTCATGGTGATCGCCTCGGGCCGTTCGACCCGCCAGGTTGCGTCCATGGCGCAGAAACTCGGCGAGCGACTGAAGCAGAACGGCTTCGGCCATCCGCGTATCGAGGGCCTTCCGGCGGCCGACTGGGTGCTCGTCGATGCGGGCAGCGTGGTCGTCCACCTGTTCCGTCCCGAAGTGCGCACGTTCTACAACCTCGAGCGGATGTGGGGCTTCGACGGCCCGTCCGGGGCAGCCTGATCGCTGCCTAGAGGATGATCCTCCGGTCGCGACGGTGACCGGAAAATCGCAAGGAAATCACGCGGGGGCCCTGCTCCGTCCCCGCGTTCCGGCCTGATTGCACCCTGAACCCATGCTGCTGCACATCATTGCTCGCGGAAAGATCGCCCGCTCGCCTGAGGGTGAGATGCTGGATCGCTACGCGAAGCGCATCACCTGGCCGTTCAGGCACAGCGAGCTGCCCGATGTCGGCGGCAAGGTGCCTCCTCCCGCCCATACCCCGGTCCGTGAAGTCCTGCTCGACGAGCGGGGCAAGCTGATGAGCTCGGAAGAGTTCGCCGCGCTGCTCGGCCGCTGGCGCGACGAGGGCGTGCGCGAATGCCGCTTCCTGATCGGCGCCGCCGACGGCCACGGCGACGAGGCGCGGGCGCAGGCCGACCACCTTCTGTGCTTCGGCCGCATGACCTGGCCTCATCTGATGGTCCGCGCGATGCTCGCCGAACAGCTGTGGCGCGCCACCGCGATCCTTGCCGGGCATCCTTACCACCGCTCGGGCTGATGAAGCGCCGACTCATCCGTCATTGCGAGCGCAGCGAAGCAATCCAGGGCGGTTTACGCGGCCCTGGATTGCTTCGCTGCGCTCGCAATGACGAAACCGGGGAGATGGGATGAAGCGCCTGAAGGCCTTCTTCGACGGCGGCTGCCGCCCGAATCCCGGCCCCATCGAGGTCGCCGTGGTGATCCGCGGGGTGGCGCATGTCTTCGAGGATTGCGGCTGCGGCACCAACAGCGATGCCGAGTGGCTGGCGCTGATCCATGCACTGGAACTCTGCCGGGAGCAGGGGCTGGAACAGGTCGAGCTGATCGGCGATGCGGTGGAGGTTGTGCGTCAGGCCAACCGGGCCTTGCGCGACGGGCATGGCCCGGGGCGGCACGCGGCGCGCTTCCTTGCGCTGGCGGCTCAGGTTCGTCCTGCGCGCATACGGTGGATCAAGCGTGAGCAGAACCTTGCCGGAATTGCGCTGGCCGCGCGCCATCCAAGGTGAAGGCATTTTATCCTCCCTGTTCCGCAGGAATGGGGAGGTGGCAGCGCGAAGCGCCGACGGAGGGGTCTTCTCCCCTTCCACCACCGACTTCGTCGGCGGTCCCCCTCCCCATTCCTGCGGAACAGGGAGGATAAAGGCGCATTTCGTCTCTTCCCGCGTGACTCCGGCTGTCCTAACACGACGCCGTGAAGCCAGCCCACCGCATTCTCCTGACCGTCACCGCGCTGGGCTCCGTTGCGTTTGCCACGCAGGCGCTGACGCAGCAGGGCGGGCTTGCGGTGCTCGACCCGGCGGTCGATGCGCGGCAGGCGCAGGCGGACATGATCGCCGCCCGGCGCGAAGGTGCAGCGGCTCGCAAGCGGGCGGAAAAGCTGGAAGCGCGTGCCCGCGAAGTCACCGAGCAGGCCGAGACCACTGCGCGTGAGGCCGCCGCCATCGCCGCGCGGATTCAGGAAACCGATGCGCAGATCGCCGTGCAGCGCGCGCAGATCCGGCTGATCGCTTCGCAGCGGCAGGGCCTGAGGGCGCAGTTAGCGCAGAAGCAGGGGCCTCTGGCGCGACTCACCGGGTCATTGCAGCGGCTGTCGCGGCGGCCTCCGTTGCTGGCCCTGTTGCGGCCGGGATCGGTGCGCGATGCGGTTTACATGCGGGCATTGCTCGACACGATGCTGCCCGAGGTGGAGGCGCGCACGGCGGGCCTGCGGGTAGCGATCGAGCGTGGGCGGGCGCTGGAGCAGCAGGCCAAGGCCGCCGCGGCCGGGCTCTCGCAGGCGCAGGCGCAGATGCGCGAGCGGCGCGGGCAACTCGCCGCCATCGAATCGCGCCAGCGGCTGGCCGGGCGCGAAGCCAGCGGTATCGCCGCGCGGGAAAGCGACCGGGCATTGGCGCTGGCGGAGAAGGCGCGCGATCTGGGCGATCTGGTGGTGCAGGTCGGCCGGCAGGGGGAACTGCGGGCGAGCCTCGCGGCGCTGCCGGGGCCGATCATGCGGCCCGCCCGGCCGGAGGATGCGCAAGTCATCGGCGCCGGGCAGTTCACGCCGCTGCCCGAGGGATTGTCCAGCTACATGCTGCCGGTGACCGGGCGGCTGGTAACCGGATTCGGCGAGGATGCGCCGGGGCAGGCGCGCTCCAACGGGCTGGTCATGGCCCCGCGCGCGTATGCGCAGGCGGTCTCTCCGGCGCCGGGGCGAGTGGCTTTCGCGGGGCCGTATCGCGGCTTCCAGAGCATCGTCATCATCGAGCACGACGGCGGCTGGACCTCGCTTGTCACGGGCCTGGCGCGGCTGGACGTGGCAGTGGGTGCGCAAGTGGTCGCCGGGTCTCCGATCGGCGTGACCGGGCCGGGCGATCCGCGCGTGATGGTCGAGCTGCGGCAGGGCGGGGCGCCGGTCAATCCGCTTCAGTATATCCGGGCATTGTAAGGCGTCGTTCCGCATCAGGGCTGATCGTAGCCTTGTGCGCAGGAGGATATTCGTCATTGCGAGCGAAGCGAAGCAATCCAGGGCGACGCGAGACTGCCCTGGATTGCTTCGCTTCGCTCGCAATGACGAAAGTAGAGGGTGGAGGACGACGATGCCGCTTTTTCGGGCAATTAGCCTGATGCCTCCTATATGAACGCAAATCCTGCCGTTCCGCTGGCGTTCACGGTCATCGGACGATAGGATGACGGTCATGAACCCCCGCCGGCCACCGCGCCGGACCGACGCATTGAAGAGGCATCACGCCCGATGAAGATTGCCCCGCTAATCCGCGCTACCCTGCTGGTTTCCGCCGTGGCCGTGCTGCCTGTGGCGACCTCTGGCCTGTCGGCGGTGGACACGCGCACCAGCCATGAATTCGACAAGCTTTTCACGATCTACCAGATCGTGAAGGACAATTATGTCGACCAGGTGAGCGACGACAAGCTGCTCAAGGGCGCGATCGACGGCATGCTGGCCAGCCTCGATCCGCATTCGAACTACCTCGACGGCCAGTCGCTGCAGCGGCTGGAGACGATGATCGACGGCAAGTATACCGGCCTCGGCCTCTCGGTGGTCGAGGATGACGGCGCGGTGAAGATCGTCTCGCCGTTCAAGGGCAGCCCGGCGGAGAAGGCGGGGCTGAAAGCGGGCGACTACATCACCCACCTCGATGGCGTGCTCTATTACGAGCGCGATCTGGACGAGGCGGTATCGAAGATGCGCGGCGGGGCTGGCTCCTCGATCCGCCTGACGATCTTCCGTCCGGGCCGCGACGCGCCGTTCGACGTCACCGTGACGCGCGGCGTGATCGAGCTTGAGCCGGTGACCTGGGAATTCAAGGACAACGTCGGCGTGATCTCGGTCAACGAGTTCTCGCGCGATGTCGGTAACGACGTGAACAACGCCATCTCCGACCTCAAGAAGCAGGCGGCGGTGAAGGGCGGCAAGCTGACCGGCCTCGTGCTCGACCTGCGTTCCAACCCCGGCGGTTCGCTGGACGAGGCGGTGGCGCTGTCCGACCTGTTCCTCGACCATGGCGACATCGTCTCGCAGCGCGGGCGCAACGCGAACGAGAACCAGTTCTACCGCGCCGAATCGGTGTTCAAGGGCGACGTCGCCAAGGGCCTGCCGGTCGTCGTGCTGGTGGACGCGGGTTCGGCCTCGGCTTCGGAGATCGTCGCTGGCGCACTGCAGGACCAGCACCGCGCGGTGATCATGGGCGAGCGCACGTTCGGCAAGGGCTCGGTCCAGTCGTTCCTGCCGCTCGACCAGAACAGCGCGATCAAGATCACGACGGCGCGCTACTACACGCCTTCCGGCCACTCGGTGCAGGAGGGCGGCATCGCCCCCGACATCAAGGTTCCGCAGCTGTCCGATCCCGACGCCCGTGCCCGCGCCGAACGTGCGGTGCGCGAGTCCGACTTGCGCGGCCACCTCATCAACGAGGCGGCGCTCAAGGACAAGGATCTGGAAACCGACAAGCAGGATGATCCGCGCTTCAAGGTGACCGCCGCCGAACTGGAAAAGCAGGGCATCAAGGACTTCCAGCTGCACTACGCGATCTCCACGCTGCAGCGTACGGCGGGCAAGCCCGCGCTTGCCGCCGTTTCCAAGAACTGACGGCAGGGGCACGAAGGGCATGGCCGTTTCCGCCGCACCGTCCGTGCGCGCCGCGCGTATGCTGGCGCTTGGCATTCCCGTTATCGCCCTCGGCGGGGCGCTGGTGAGCCAGTACGTGTTCGGGCTCAACCCTTGCGAGATGTGCTGGTGGCAGCGCTATCCGCACATGCTGGCCATCGTCTTCGCGCTGCTGGCGTTCTTCTGGCGGCCGGTGCGCCCGCTGGTGGCCGTCGCGGCGCTGGCGGTGCTGGTGTCCGGGCTGATCGGCGGCTTCCACGCCGGGGTCGAATATAAGTGGTGGGAAGGCGTGACCGCCTGCACCGCCAGCCCCTTCGCGGCAGGCGGCGATCCGCTCGACGCGATCATGAAGGCGCCGGTGATCCGCTGCGACGTGGCGCCGTGGAGCCTCTTGGGCATTTCGCTGGCGGGCTTCAACTTCCTGTTCTCGACGCTGGGCGCGCTGGCGGTCTTCGCCCTCATCGCCCGCAGCGACCGAAAGGCTTGAGATGAACGCGATGAGCAAGCGCAGCGAACGGATGTTGCGGGTCGATCAGGCGGGCGAATTCGGCGCCAACCGAATCTACGCGGGCCAACTGGCGGTGATGGGCACGCGCGGTCCGCACTCGACCGAGATCGCCGGCATGGCCGCGCAGGAGACCGAGCATCAGGCGAAGTTCGACGCGATGATCGCGCAGCGCGGCGTGCGTCCGACGCTGCTGCAGCCGGTGTGGTCGGCCGCGGGCTTTGCGCTGGGCGCGGCGACGGCACTGATCGGGCCGGAGGCGGCGATGGCCTGCACCGCCGCGATCGAGACCGAGATCGACCGCCACTATACCGAGCAGCTCGAGGAACTGGGCGACGAAGACCCCGAACTGGGCGCCGCAATCCTGAAGTTCCGCGACGAGGAGCGCGAGCACCGCGATGCCGCGCTGGCGGCGGGCGCGGAGAAGGCCCCGGCCTATCCGCTGCTGTTCCACGCGATCCGCATGGGCTGCCGCGTGGCCATCAAGCTGTCGGAACGGATCTGACCTCTCGCGGGTTGTCTGGTTGTATTTGCCGCGTTTTCCGAGTCATCGGGTGTTTCCACCCGATTAGAAAACGCTCTTAAGCTGTCATTCAACCCGTAGCCTGCCTATATCGGGTGCGACCCGATCATGACGCCTCCGGGCCGATACCTGCTGGAGCCACCGATGACCCGCCTTCTCCTCACTGCTGCAGCTGCCGCTCTTTCGCTAGCCGTCGCGCCCGCCGCATTCGCACAGGACGCCGGGCTTACCGATCCGGGCGGGGAGAAGGTCAACCAGCTGATCATCTACGGCGACGATCCGTGCCCGCAATCGGCCTCGGGCGACATCACCGTCTGCGCGCGCAAGCCCGAGGAGGAACGCTACCGCATCCCCGAGCCGCTGCGCGGCATCGACCAGCCCCAGTCCGAGGCATGGGCGAACAAGGTTCAGGCTTACGAAACCGTGGGTCGATTCGGCACGCAGAGCTGTTCGCCGACGGGTTCGGGCGGCTGGCTGGGCTGCACGCAGCAGCTCATCAACAGTGCCTACGCGGAGAAGGCGAACGGTTCCGAGGTCCGCTTCAGCGAACTGATCCAGGCCGAACGTGAAAAGCGCCTCTCCACCATCGATGCCGATGCAGCCGCCGACCAGGCGCGGGTCGAGGAAGCGGAGAAGGCCTACTTCGAGCAGCGCCAGCGCCAGGAGGCGCAGCAGGATGCGGCTGCCGGCGCTACCCCGCCGCCGCCAAGCGTCAAGTAACGCGCCAGACCTTCGTCATTGCGAGCGTAGCGAAGCAATCCAGAGCGGTTTCATACTCCCCTGGATTGCTTCGCTACGCTCGCAATGACGAGTTGAGGAGGGTTCCGGTTTTGCTGGGGCAGACGCCTCACAAGCCCCTCTTCACCCCCTGAAACCCGAATTCCGCTTGTCTTGGGCGGGCAAACCGGCTGGAACGGCGCCCGACAACATAAGCCAGGCAAGGATACGGGTTCGCGATGGGCGTGACGGGTTCGATCGATTTTTTCCATGCCATCGCGGGGCTGCTCGTCGGTCTGCTGGTCGGATTGACCGGGGTGGGCGGCGGCTCGCTGATGACGCCGCTGCTGGTGCTGCTGTTCGGCGTCAGCGCCAAGACGGCGGTGGGCACCGACCTGCTGTTCGCCGCCGTGACCAAGATCGCCGGATCGGCGGTTCACGGCTCGCGCGAGAGCGTGGAGTGGAAGATCGTGCGCCGCATGGCCATGGGCAGCGTGCCCGCCGCCGTGGTGACATTGCTGGTGATGGCCCGGATGGGTTCGGTCGGCAAGTCCACGGAGCACGTCATTCTCCTCTCGCTGGCCTGCCTTCTGGCGCTGACTTCGCTCGCGGTCATCGGGCGCAAGTGGCTGTTCCGCCATGCCCATGACGGCGCCGCACAGCGTTCGCCGATGGTGGAACTCGGCGGCACGATCGCCCTGGGTGCGCTGATCGGTGTGGCCGTTTCGGTGTCCTCGGTGGGGGCGGGAGCGATCGGGGTCACCGTGCTCTTCGTGCTCTATCCCCGCCTGCCGGTGGCGCGCATCGTCGGGTCGGACATTGCCCATGCCGTGCCGCTGACGCTGATCGCGGGCACCGGGCACTGGATCATGGGTGACGTCAACGGAACGCTGCTGACCAACCTGCTGATCGGCTCGATTCCGGGCGTGGTGGTGGGCAGCTACCTGTCCTCCCGCGCGCCGGACAAAGTGCTGCAGCCGCTGCTGGCGGCGGTGCTGGCGGTCTCGTCATGGCAACTGTTCGTGAAGGCCGGCACGCCGGAGAAGGTGAAGGTGGACGTGATCGCTCCGGCCAAGGCGGCGGAGGTTCGCTGAGACTTCGTCGTCCCGGACTTGATCCGGGACCGCTGGCCGAGACCGACCCGGCCCACGGCAGGGTGCCTTGCCTATCGCTTACTTCTAAAGACAGCCACCGGTCCCGGATCAAGTCCGGGACGACGAAAATGGAAAAGGCCGGAGCATCAGCCCCGGCCTTTTTAATTTCAACGGATCGTCCAGCCCTCAGGCCAGCGCGATATCCGGTGCGTCTTCCTGCTTCATGCCGACGAGGTGGTAACCCGAGTCCACATGATGCGTCTCGCCGGTCACGCCCGAGGACAAGTCCGACAGGAAGTACAGGCCCGAGCCGCCCACGTCCTCGATCGTGGTGTTGCGGCGCAGCGGCGAGTTCAGCTCGTTCCACTTGAGGATGTAGCGGAAGTCGCCGATGCCGCTGGCGGCCAGCGTCTTGATCGGGCCGGCCGAGATCGCGTTGACGCGGATGCCTTGCGGGCCGAGGTCGTTGGCGAGGTACTTCACCGAGGCCTCGAGCGCCGCCTTGGCCACGCCCATGACGTTGTAGTGCGGCACGACCTTCTCGGCGCCGTAGTACGTCAGCGTCAGGATCGAGCCGCCATTCGGCATCATCGCCATCGCGCGCTTGGTCACGGCGACCAGCGAGTAGGCCGAGATGTTCATCGTCATCAGGAAGTTGTCGAGGCTGGTGTCGACATACTTGCCGCGCAGCTCGTTCTTGTCCGAGAAGCCGATGGCGTGGACCACGAAGTCGATCGTCTCCCAGCGCTCCGCCAGAGTGGCGAAGGCGGTGTCGATCGCGTCCATGTTCGACACGTCGCAGTCGATGAGGAAATCGGAGCCGAGGCTTTCCGCCAGCGGCCTCACCCGCTTGGCCAGCGCCTCGCCCTGATAGGCGAAGGCCAGTTCGGCCCCCTGTTCGTGCAGCTTCTTCGCGATACCCCAGGCCAGCGACTTGTCGTTGGCGAGGCCCATGATGAGCCCCCTCTTGCCGTGCATCAGACCGGTCATTCGTTTCTTCCTGTAACCACTTTAATCGTTGGGCCCGTTCGCCGGGCCGGAACCCGCGCCGAATTCCACGGGGACACCTGTACCCTCGTTCGCCTGCGCGAGCGCCGCGTTCAACTCCGCGCCTATGACCATCCCTAAGCCGACAAGCCAGAAAAAGAAAAGCGCGATCATCACTCCGGCGAGGCTTCCGTACGTCAAATCGTACATGAGGAAACTCTGCAACACTTTCGGCAGCGCCCAGGCGACCAGCAGCCACCATAGCGTGACGAACGCCGCTCCGGGCCATTTGCGGTAGCGCCGCTTCTGGTATGCCGAAGGGGTGAGCAGATAGAACAGCAGATAGATCGAGACGAAAATGCCGCCTCCGCTCATCGCCGTAGTGAGCGCCATTTGCTCGGAGAGGCTGTCGAGCCTGGGGAACAGCGTCGCCAGCACCGTCTCGGCGGTCGAGAGCAGCACTTGCGAGGACAGTGAGATCAGCAGCAGCAGCACCGAGCCGAAAATCACCGCGCTCGACACCAGCCGGGATCGCCAGAAGCGGTGGCGCTTCTTCGCGTCGTAGGCGCGGTGGAGAATGTCGCGGATGGTCTCGATCAGGCTGCCAGAGGTCCACATGCCGAGGAAGCCGCCGATCCACAGCAGCCAGCCATGGCGCGCGGCGGCGACGTCGTGGGCCACCGGGCGCAGCACGTCGCCCACGCGCGGAGGCAGGGCGCGCAGGATGGTGTCGATCGAGGCGCCCATCTGGTCCTGCTCGCCCAGCGCCGAGAGGATCGCGGCCAGCGCGATGAAGAAGGGGAACAGCGACAGCAGGCTCATGTAGGCAAGGTTGCCCGCATGGATGAACCCGTCGTCCCAGGTGCCCGACACGACGCGGCCGATTACGCGGAAGGTCCGGGTGCCCGGTCCCGCCTTGCGCCGCAGCTTTTTGCTCAGCGCCTCATGGTCAGGATCAGACGCCAAACTTCCCGCGCACGTCGCGGCTGTCATGCCAGCCTTCGAGGCGGGCGGCGAGGTCTGCGTCCCCCTCGGGCAACGTGATCTGCAGGGTGATCAACTGGTCGCCGCGCGTGCCGTCCTTGCGCGTCATCCCGCGTCCCTTGAGACGCAGCGCCTTGCCCGAGCTGGAGCCCGCCGGAACCGAAAGCATCACCGCCCCCGAAGGCGTCGGCGCCTTGACCTTGGCGCCGAGCAGCGCTTCGTCCAGCGTGATCGGCAGGTCGAGGCGCAAGTCGTCACCGTCGCGCCGGAAGAAGGCGTGCGGCTGGATGTGGACGGTGACGGTGGCATCGCCATTGCCGCCGGGGCCGGGCTCGCCCTTGCCCGCAAGGCGCATCTGGGTGCCGTCCTCGACGCCCGCAGGCAGCTTGAGGTCGATGGTCTTGCCGTCGGACAGGGTGATGCGCTGGGGCTTGAGTTCCGCCGCGTCGGTCAGCGGCACGGCAAGGCGGTAGTTCACGTTGGCGCCCTTGGGCGCGGCGCGGCGACCGCCGCCCATGCCGCCCATACCGCCGCGCGCACCGCCGCCGCCGAAGATGCCGCCGAAGATGTCTTCGAGGTCGATCCCTTCCTCGGCTCCGAAGCCGCCGCCAAAGCCGCGCTGGCCGCCGGGACCGCCGCCATAGCCGCCTCCGCCGAAGCCGCCGCCGAAGGGGCTGGCCGGGTTGCCCTCGGCGTCGATCTCGCCCCGGTCGAACTGGGCGCGCTTGGTCTTGTCGGACAGCAGGTCGTAGGCGCGCGTCACGTCGTTGAAGCGCGCGGCCGCCGCCGGGTTGTCCTTGTTGGTGTCGGGGTGGAGTTCCTTCGCCAGCTTGCGGTAGGCGGACTTGATGTCCTTTTCGCTCGCACCGCGGGGCACGCCAAGGGTGGTATAGGGATCTGCTGCCATGATGCCCCTAGCTAGGTTGCGTGGCGGGTTTGGACAAGCGCTCTCGCAGGTTGCGCGGAACGTTTGCGTTCCCTAGTTCGCACAGGAGACTTGTCCGCGATCAAGGCCATCTCCCGTGCAACCGGGCATCCGCGCAAGGGTTCCCATCTCGAAACGCAGGAATTCGCACAGTGACCATAGCGCATCCTTCCGAAACCGACGCCCGCGAGGTTATCCCGCATGGCGATCCCTTCGCGCTGTTCACGCAGTGGTACGATGAAGCGCGCGAGACGGAACCCAACGATTCCAACGCAATGGCGCTCGCCACCGCGACGCCGGACGGCCAGCCCTCGGTGCGCATGGTGCTGCTGAAGGGCTACGACACCTCAGGCTTCGTGTTCTACACCAATGGCCACAGCCGCAAGGGGCAGGAGATCGCCGCCAACCCGCAGGTCGCGCTGCTGTTCCACTGGAAGAGCCTGCGCCGCCAGATCCGCATCGAAGGCACGCTCTCGCCCGTCAGCGAGGCCGAGGCCGAGGCCTATTTCCATTCGCGCGCCCGCGACTCGCAGCTCGGCGCAGTGGCGTCCGACCAGTCCGCCCCGCTCGATTCGCGTGAAACCTTCCTCGCCCGCTATGAGGACGTGCGTGCCCGCTTCGAGGGCGGCGAGGTCGAGCGTCCCGCGCACTGGGGCGGCTGGCGCGTGCGCCCGCAGGCGATGGAGTTCTGGCACGACCGCCCCTATCGCCTCCACGAGCGCCGCCGCTTCGAGCATGGCCCGGACGGCTGGGCCAGCAGCCTCCTCTACCCGTGAGCGACGCCTCGGCCTCTTGGGGCGCTCTGAACCGCAGCGCAGCCTTCGCCAGCATCGGCGCGGCAACGTTGCTGATCGCGATCAAGGGCTGGGCGGCATGGTCCACCGGCTCCACCGCGATGCTGGGGAGCCTGGCCGACACCGCGCTTGACCTCGTCGCCAGCGTGGCGACCTTGCTGGGCGTGTGGATCGCCGCACACCCGCCCGACGACAAGCACCGCTTCGGTCATGGCAAGGCCGAGGCGATCGCGGCGCTGTTCCAGATCGTGCTGATCTCGATCTCGGCGCTGGGCATCGCCGCGCGGGCGGTGGAGGATTTCTTCGCGGGCGCAAGGGTCGAGGCGGCGGGCACCGGCATCGGCGTCTCGCTGGCGGCGATCGTGGTGACGTTCGCGCTGATCGCCTGGCAGCGCCATGTGATCCGCCGGACCGGCAGCCTCGCGATCGCGACCGACAGCGTGCATTATCAGTCGGACCTGCTGCTCAACGTCGCGGTGATCGCGGCGCTGGTGATCGACCAGTACCTCGGCGTTTCGGGCGCGGACCCACTGTTTGGCCTCGGCATCGCGCTGTGGCTGGCCTGGGGCGCCTGGAAGGCGTCCGAGGAGGTGCTCGACCAGCTGATGGACCACGAGTGGCCGGCGGAAAAGAAGGAGCGCTTCCTCGAGGTGCTCGCCCGCAACCCCGACATCACCGGCGTCCACGACTTGCGCACGCGCACGTCGGGTAACCGCGATTTCGTGCAGTTCCACGTCTGGGTCGACGCGAACATGACCGTGCGCGAGGCGCACAAGGTGATGGATGCTCTGGAAGCGCGGCTGAAGGCGGAATTTCCCGGCACCGAGATCCTGATCCATCCCGACCCGGAAGGGCTTGTGGACGAGGCTGGGGATGCGGGGCTGGACGTGCTGCCGCCGATCCGGGTGGGTTGATGCAATTGTGGCGGCTTACGCCCCATTGCGGCCGTTTGATGCCACTGGCATGTGTGCGGCATGCGAGGTTTAGACAATTATCCAATTAGCGTTTCGGTCACAGCGGGCTGCTTAGCTTTTGTTCTGGCCTTATTTGCCCAAGCGACCATGGGCGCATTTGGGTCGATGCTCGGCCTTGCGCTCGCAATCGTCTCGGTCAGCCTGTTCACATCAGCAATCAAGCGCTCGAGGAAGCAGTAACGCTTCGGCGGAGCGGCAACTATCCACCCAAACCCACCGTCACCCTGAACTTGTTTCAGGGTCCATCAAGCCGATAGTTCAGGTTCCCGATCAGCAAACCGAGATAGCAGTTTGCGACTCAATATCACCGGCACCAACCGCCCGATGGATCCTGAAACAAGTTCAGGATGACGAAGCCTATCGGGAAAAGTACACTTTCCACCCAAATCAGCCTGAGCGGTCAGGGTGGGGTGATCGCAAGTCACCACCCAATCCCGGGGTAGCCCTGAAACACTTCACGAATAAGGGCATCGGCAGAACCGATCCTCACCTCTGTCGCAGCGCCGCCACGCACGCCGCCCGGTCCACGTTCTGCCCGTCCGAGGAACGCCGCGTTTCCACGTAGGTGGCGTGCGGCTCTTTCGACGTCGTGCTGGGATAGAGGAACACGTCGAGCACGCAGGCGGTGCCGGTGAACTGCAGCTTGCGCGCGTCACCTTCCCACACGTCGAGGCGGGGCTCCCCGAACATGCGGGTGAGCTGGCCCTGGTTGGCGCCGATCACGCCTTCGAGGCCCGGCGCCATCTGCACGGCGGCGTCGCGCGGTGCGGCGCGGGTCGGCTGGCGGGTGACGGGGACGCCCTTGATCCGTTTGCCGGGTGGCGGCGCGGGCGTGCTCGCCACGCTGCCGCCGGTCGACGAACAGGCCGACAGGGCAAGCGCCAGCGCAGCCGCACCGAGCGGAAGAAGGAAGCGGGGCTGCAGGGGGGAAGACGTCGTGCTCATGATCGCCTGCGGCATCGCCCGGCGGCGCGGCCGAGTCAACGGGCCAGCGCCCGGAGCGCTTGCACCTGCGGGGAACGGCGGCTTTCCTACAAGTGCGGGGCCCGGGTATCCTGACGCCATGTTTCGGATTTCCCCCATGCCACACCTGTCAACTTGCGCCGCGCGCAAGGTTACACTTTGCGCCTGCAAGGTGACACATCGCCTGCACAAGGTGACACCTTTGCGGCACAAGGTGACACATCGGGGCTTACAAGGTGACACTTTCGGGCCCGAAATGGCTCAAAATCGCCGCAAGGTGACACCTTTTCCCTCTGGACCGTGTCAACCGTGTAAACCTGCGTCACCTTGCAGCGCATCCGGCCGCGCGCTAGTCGCTCGGGCAATCGAAATTCCCGGACCTGTTTCCGGCCTCCACTGAAGGACTTACCCACCCCATGACGCAACCCCGTCTGGACGTCATCGCCATCGGCAACGCCATCATCGACGTCATCGGCAACTGCTCGGACGCGCAGATCGAGGAACTCGGCCTGGTGCGCGGCGGCATGCAGCTGATCGACGGCGATCAGGCCCGCACCCTCTATGACGCGATGGGCCCGGCCCGCGAAGTCTCGGGCGGGTCGGCCGCCAACACGTTGGCGGGCCTCGCCGCGCTGGGCGCCAAGTGCGGCTTCATCGGCCAGGTCGCCGACGACCAGCTGGGCGAGGTCTTCACTCATGACATCCGCGCCGGTGGCATCGAGTTCGACGTTCCCGCCCGCGCCGGCGAGACGCCGACCGCGCGTTGCCTGATCTTCGTCACCGCCGATGGCCAGCGCACGATGAACACCTTCCTCGGCGCCTCGCACCTGCTGTCCGCCGACATGGTGGCCGACGCGACGATCGCCGAGGCGGCCGTGCTCTACCTCGAAGGCTACCTGTGGGACCCGGTCGAGCCGCGCGCGGCGATGCGCAAGGCGATCGCGGCGGCGCGCGCCGCCGGCCGCAAGATCGCCTTCACGCCGTCGGAATCGTTCATCATCGATATGCACCGCGGCGATTTCCTGTCGCTGATCGACGATGGCCTGATCGACCTCCTCTTCTGCAACGAGACCGAGCTGGCGACGCTGACCGGCCTGTCTTCGTTCGAGGACGGCATCGCGATGCTGGCGGCCAAGGTTGCGGTGCTGGTCGTCACCAAGGGCGCCGAGGGCGCCGTGGCGCTCTCGGGCGGCGAGCGTGCCGAAGTTGCCGCGCAGCCGATCGAGCGCGTGGTCGACACCACCGGCGCGGGCGACCTGTTCGCGGCGGGCTTCCTCTACGGCCACGTGCGCGGCAAGGGGCTTGAGGAAAGCCTCAAGATGGGCGCAATCTGCGCGAGCGAGATCATCTCGCACTACGGCGCACGTCCTGAGTGTGACCTCGCGGACTTCGTCGCTGCACGTATGTAAGGAGATACCCGGTTTGAGCTGTCCCGCGCTGATCGACTTCGAAGCGAGCTGCCTGCCCGAATATGGGCAGTCCTATCCCATCGAAGTCGCGGTGGCGCGGATCGACGGCTCGAACCGGGCCTGGCTCATCAAGCCCGCCGAGGCCTGGCGCTACTGGGACTGGTCGGACGAGGCCGAGGCGCTGCACGGCATCAGCCGGCAGATGCTCGACGACGAGGGCCTGCCACCCGCGCAGGTTCTGGCGGAAATGGCCGAATTCGTGGCCGGGTGCCCGGTCTATGCGGACGCCGATCTCGACGAATTCTGGCTCGAAGTGCTGTGTCAGGCGGTGGGCGCGAAGTTGCCGTTTCCGGTGTACTACCTCGGCGAATTCCTCAAGGACGGCGGCTATTCGCGCCCACAGGTGGTCGCCGCGCTGGAAGAGGCGAAGCGCCTGCTCCCCAAGGAACATCTGGCACGCGAGGATGCCAAGCGGCTGGCGATGGTGGTCAAGCTGCTGGTGGACGGCGAGGTGGAACCGTCGTCCCGGACTTGATCCGGGACCGGTGGCTGTCTTTAGGCTAGGGCCATCGCCGAGGCGCCCCGTCGATGGCAAGGCTGTTCACGGCTAGCGGTCCCGGATCAAGTCCGGGACGACGTTTTACTGCCCACTCCGCTGCGCTGCCTGCAACTGGCCCGCGCACTGCGCCTTCCTCTGATCCCGCGCCGCCGACAGCGACTGCGCCGCCTGCGAAGGCAGCGCGCAGTCCTGCGCCGGGCGGATCGGGTGCTTGGCGAGGCAGCCGCTGCGGGTGCTGAACAGGTCGTCGGCGCAGTCGTCGAAGGCGGCCTGGTCGGCGTCGTGCATCGCCTGGCAGGCCTGCGTCCAGCGCTGGCGATAAGCGCTTTCGGCCAGATCCGTGCATTGGTCGTAGGCCGCCTGGGCCTCCTGTTCCCGCCGCGCGCGTTCGGCCAGTGCGCGCGATTGCTCGGCGGCCTTCGACTGCTTCTCCGCCATCGCCAGCGTCTGCTGGTGGATGTCCTGCGCGGGCAGGTAGATGCCGTAGTAGTACCCCACGCCCGCCCCGCCCATCAGGGCGCCGAGCGCGAGGCACAGCTTCAGGATCGGGTCGGCGTGCTTAAGCATGGCTCTTTTCGCGCGCCACTTCGCGCCAGCCGATGTCGCGGCGGGTGAAGCCGGTGGAGAAGTCGATGGCATCGACGGCAGCATACGCCTTGGCCTGCGCTTCGGTCACGCTACCCGCACGGGCGGTGACTGCCAGCACGCGCCCGCCGCTGGCGACCAGTTCGCCGTCCTTCAGCGCGGTGCCGGCGTGGAAGACTTTGGCGCCCTCCGCCTCGGCCTCGGCCACGTTGCGGATCGCGCCGCCCTTGGCCGGGGTGCCGGGGTAGCCGTCGGCGGCCATCACCACCGTCAGCGCGACGTCGTCCGAGAAGCGCGGCGGCTCGATCGCGGCAAGACGGTTCTCGGCGCAGGCGTGCAGCAGTTCGACGAGGTCCGATTCGAGCCGCATCATGATGACCTGGCATTCCGGGTCACCGAAACGGCAGTTGTACTCGATCAACTGCGGCCCCTTGGCGGTCAGCATCAGGCCGAGGAACAGCACGCCGGAATAGGGCATGCCCTCGTTGGCGAGGGTGCGCACGGTCGGCGCGATGATCTTCGTCATCGCCTCGGCCTGCAGTTCGGGGGTGAGCACCTTGGCCGGGCTGTAGGCGCCCATGCCGCCGGTGTTGGGGCCGGTATCGCCGTCGCCGACGCGCTTGTGGTCCTGCGCCGAGGCGAAGGGGACGATGGTGGAGCCGTCGGTCAGCGCGAAGAAGCTGGCTTCCTCGCCCTCGAGGAATTCCTCGATCACCGCTTCCGCGCCCGCTTCACCGAAGCGCCCGGCGAAGATGTCGCGCACGGCGGCTTCGGCCTCGTCCATGGTCATCGCCACGGTGACGCCCTTGCCCGCCGCGAGGCCATCGGCCTTGATGACGACGGGGGCGCCGAACCTGGCCAGTGCGGCCATTGCGGCCGCTTCGCTGGAGACGCGCTCGTAGCCGCCGGTCGGGATATTGGCGCGGGCGCACAAGTCCTTGGTGAAGCCCTTGGAGCCTTCGAGCTGCGCCGCTGCCTTGCTGGGGCCGAACACCGCGAAGCCTTCGCCGCGCAGCGAGTCGGCAAGGCCGTCCACCAGCGGCGCCTCGGGGCCGATGACGACGAGGCCGATGACGTTCACCTCGCAGAAGGCCAGCACGGCGGCGTGGTCGGTCGCGTCGAGGTCGATGCACGTCGCGAGGCCCGAAATGCCGGGGTTGCCGGGGGCGGCCCACAGGGTATCGCAGCGCGGGGATTGCGCCAGCTTCCAGGCCAGCGCATGTTCGCGGCCGCCCGAGCCCAGTAGCAGGATGTTCATTTCCCGTGCCTTCCGATCAATTCTACGACGATGATTACAACGACGGTCGTTCGGGGGGGCTGGTAGCGAAGGAGTCGGCCGGGGACAACGCCGCGCCGCTCTCGATCAGCGAGATTTCGAATCTCCTCAAGCGCACGGTGGAGGACCGCTTCGGCTTCGTGCGCCTGCGCGGCGAACTGTCGGGCGTGAAGCGCGCGGCCTCCGGGCACCTCTACTGCGCGCTCAAGGACGACAAGGCGGTGATCGACGGGGTGATGTGGAAAGGCGGCGCCCAGCGCCTCGCCTTCCGCCCCGAGGATGGCGTCGAGGTCATCGCCACCGGCAAGCTGACGACCTATCCCGGCCGCTCGAAATACCAGATCGTCATCGAGACGATGGAGATCGCGGGCGAAGGCGCGCTGCTGGCGCTGCTCGAAAAACTGCGCGCCCGCCTCGCCGCCGAGGGCTTGTTCGCGCCTGAACGCAAGCGGCCGCTGCCCTATCTGCCGCAAGTGATCGGCGTCGTCACCTCGCCCACCGGCGCGGTGATCCGCGACATCCTCCACCGTCTGGCCGACCGCTTCCCCAGCCGGGTGCTGGTCTGGCCGGTGCTGGTGCAGGGCGAGGGCGCGGCGGCGCAAGTGGCGAACGCGGTGCGCGGCTTCTCGGCCATCGAGCCCGGCGGGCCGGTTCCCCGCCCCGACCTCGTGATCGTCGCGCGCGGCGGCGGTTCGATCGAGGACTTGTGGAGCTTCAACGAAGAGATCGTCGTGCGCGCCGTCGCCGATTCGACGATCCCCGTGATCTCGGCGGTCGGGCACGAGACCGACACGACCTTGTGCGACCATGCCGCCGACCGCCGCGCGCCGACGCCCACCGCCGCTGCGGAAATGGCGGTGCCGGTGCGTGCCGAACTGGTGAACCAGATCGACGAGATGGGCTTGCGGATGCGCCGCTGCGCGCTGCGCCCGGTGGTGCTCGGCCGCGAGCGGCTTGAGGCGCGTGTCCAGCGCCTGCCCAAACCCGAGGCGATCCTCGCCGCCAAGGCCCAGAAGCTGGACGAATTGTCCGAACGCCTGCGCCGGGGCCTGCAGGACCGCGCCACCGCCAAGGGGCGTTCGCTGCAACAGGTCGCGGGCCGTCTGTCGCTGCCGCTGCTGCGCCACCGCGTGCAGGTCTGTGACGAGCGGCTGGCGCGCATCGGCCTCACGCCGCGCCTGCTCGAACGGCGCTGGACACTGGCGCGCGACGCCCTCGCCCCGGTCAACCGGGTGCTGCCACAGCTTGACCCGCGCCTGCCGCTGCAGCGCGGTTACGCGCTGGTGAAGTCCTCTTCGGGCGCCGCGCTGACCACGCGCGAAGCGGCGGAGCGCGAGGGCAGTCTGGTGATAGAGTTCCGCGACGGCGAACTGCCGGTCACCACGCGAGAGGGCACCGAGGCCGCCACGCCGCGGCCAGCACCGGCCAAGCCCGCGCGACAGTCTTCAAGCCCACCACGACAGGGCGATTTGTTCTGAGGCGGCGGCTCTGCTAGGATCAGGCCCATGTTGATGTCCTCCGCAGACCGCCCCGCCAAGCTCGCTTACGGCCCGAACGGCTTTCGCGTGCTCAGCCCGGGCCACTACGTCACGTGCGCCGTAACCGGCGAGCAGATTTCGCTCGAAACCCTCCGTTACTGGAGCGTCGAGCGCCAGGAAGCCTACGCGACCGCCGAGATCGCGACGAAACGTCTCCTCGGACAGGTCTGAGCCCGCCACCATGACGCGCCGCGTGAAGGGGCTCGTATCGCTGGCGGTGATCGCGGTCGCTGCGGCCGTGTCGCTGCCGCTTGTGGCCCTGCGCGCCGCACAGCCCGTAGCGCCGGTGGCCCCGGCCGCGCCGCCGCGCGCCGTGACCCTCCCGTTCGTTGGCGAATTGACGCAAGGCGGCTGGCTGCGCGGGACTTTGCCCGCCGGAGTGCGCTCGCTCTCGCTGGACGGCAATCCGGTGAAGGTGGCGCCTGACGGTGGCTGGTTCGTCGCCTTCGACCGCGATGCCGGGCCTCAGGCGGTACTGCGCATATCCTATTCCAACGGCACGCTCGGCGAGCAGCGTCTCTCCGTGGCGCCGCGCGCGTGGCAGATCGAGAACGTCAACATCCCCCGCAAGCCCGGCGGTCCATCCGAGGCGTTCATGGCGCTGCGTCGCCCCGAACTTGCGCGGATCGAGGCGGCGCGTGCCCTCGTCAATGACGCGCAAGGCTGGCGGCAGCGCTTCGTCTGGCCGATCAAGGCGCGCATTTCCGGCCGCTTCGGCTCGCAGCGCATTTATCGCGGAGAGCCCGGTGCTTATCACTCCGGCCTGGACCTCGCACCGGGCGGCAGCGGGGCGACCTTCGTGGCTCCGGCGGACGGCGTCGTGATTCTGGCGGCGGAGAAACCCTTCACCTTGGAAGGCAACCTGCTGATGCTCGACCATGGCATGGGCCTCAACAGCGCGTTCCTGCACTGCTCCGAAATCCTCGTGAAGGAAGGCGAGCATGTGAAGCAAGGGCAGATAATCGGCCGCATCGGCATGACCGGCCGCGCCACTGGGCCGCACCTGCACTGGTCGATCAAATGGAATGACGTGCGGCTGGATCCGCTGTTGTTCACAGGGCCGATGACTTGATCGTCGAACGGCCGGTTGCCATTCCGCAAAGATGACCTAAGCACGCTTGGTGCGCCGCAGCATTCCCCTCCTGGCCCTCGCCGTTCCGCTTTTATGGGTGACCTGGGGGCGGACGGCCGTGCCGCCGGGCGGGCATACCCCGATAGCGGGCCTGGAAGTCGAGCGACAGGTCCTGCCGTCAAATAAGATCCTTGCACGTTACCTCGGTCCATTCCGAATGGAATCAGCCTGGCAATATCGATCGAAGAATCCCAGGGTAGCGGGCTATTCGGCCCTTGTGGCGAAGCCGGGCGGGAGGCTTCTTGCCTTTAGCGATGCAGGCGGGGCTCTTTACTTCGCCCCTCCTGGCGAACGGTCGGTAAAAGCGCGAGCTTTGTGGCTGATGTTCAGTTCTTCCGGAGAGGAAAAAGCGGGTCGGGACGTCGAATCCGTCGCGACCGATCCTGCCACCGGTCGCTATTGGGCCGCGCTTGAGGGCAGCAATAGAATTGTCCGGCTTTCCCCGATCCTGAAAGAAACGGACCAGGTCGCTCCCCGCGCCATGGCTTTGTGGGGCATCAATACCGGTGCCGAAGCCATGACCCGCCTTCCGGACGGGCGATTCGTCGCGATCCGGGAGATACCGCCTTCGTTGGGTGAACCTCGTCTCCACGAAGCGGTGCTGTTCTCGGGCGATCCGATCGAGCATCCGAATCCCCGGAAGTTTTTCTTCGATGGGCCAGACAACTTTTCGGTCGTCGACATGACTCTACTACCCGACGGACGTGCACTGATCCTGATGCGACGGCTTATCTGGCCGTTGCCGATGCGATTCGCCGGGCGGATCGTCATTGCCGACACCGCCCTGATCCGGCCGGGCAAGGTCTGGCACTCGGTGCCTCTTGCCTCGCTAGCTTCCGTTCTGCCGGTCGACAATTTCGAGGCGATCGCGGCGGTGCCCCGGCCTGACGGACGAATCACCGTGTGGCTGATGTCGGACGACAATGCGATGCGGGTGCTTCAGCGCACCCTGCTGTGGAAGCTTTCGGTCGATCCGAAGCAGTTGCCCTGGCCGAAGTAAGAATCCAAATAGAACGCGAAAAAGCGCGCGAAGCAGAGCTTCGCACGCTTTTTCAAAACCCGTATTCCCGATGCGCTCCCCCGTCAGGAGGAGCAGGCAATCAGGCGGCCTGGGTCTTCTTGAGGTCGCGCTTCACCTTGGCGGCGCGCGGCGACAGCTTGGCGTCCGAGGTCTTCAGCAGCCAGTTGTCGAGGCCACCGTTGTGCTCGACCGAACGCAGGCCGTGCGTCGAGACGCGGAACTTGAAGCTGCGGTCCAGACCTTCCGACATCAGGGTGACGTTCTGGAGGTTGGGCAGGAAGACGCGCTTGGTCTTGTTGTTCGCGTGGCTGACGTTGCAGCCAACCTGGCGGCCCTTGCCAGTCAGTTCGCAGATGCGGGACATAGTCTTTCTCGCTCGAAAATTGCTTGCCGTTAAGTACGGGAAGGCGCGCCCTTACCGATTCCCCTACCCAAGGTCAAGTTGCACACAGGTTTTTGAAGGGCTAGCGCGGACGAATGACTCGCTGGCCTCTTCCCGAACCCATGGCGCTTGCCCTGCAGGAGGCGCAGGCTGCTGCCGATTCCGGCGAAGTGCCCATCGGCGCGGTGATCGTCAAGGACGGCCGTGTGATCGCCACCGGCCGCAACGCCCCGCGCGAACGCCACGACCCCACCAGCCATGCCGAGATCGAGGCGATTCGCGCGGCTGCTCGGCTTCTCGGTAACGAACGGCTGGAAGGGTGCGAGCTGTGGGTAACCCTGGAGCCCTGCGCGATGTGCGCCGGGGCGATCGCTCAGGCCCGGATCGCGCGGGTCTATTACGGTGCGTCCGATCCCAAGGGCGGCGCGGTGGAGCATGGCGCGCGGGTCTTCGAGCACCCGCAGTGCCTGCACCGGCCCGAGGTCTATGCGGGGATCGGCGAGGCGCAGGCGGCGGAGATGCTGCGCGGGTTCTTCCGGGCCAAACGATAAACGTCGTCCCGGATCAAGTCCGGGACGACGTTTATAACCCGCGCCAGATCTTCAGCGGAGCTGAATCGGCCGGACCAAACTGCCGCGCCCCGCACCGCGCTGGGCGGAAATCCTTGCCGTAGCAAAGCTGAACCTCGCGCAGCCATCCGGTGCGACTGATCTGGACCCCCACCGCCTCGCGCGGCCAGCCCCGATTCGCCGCGACGAATTCCTCGCGCAGGTCGCCCACCGTGAGGTCGCGCCTGCGGGAGAGTCGATCGGCGTCGGGCCAGTGGATCGAGCGCCACAGGATCGCACTGACGCGGAAATACTTCTGCGGGCTGGCGACCATGCAACTGCCGTGTTTCGCCCACTCGTGCACGAGCAGGCCGGGCGAGGGCGTCATGCACAAGTTCTCGCGCAGGACCTGCGGCGACGGTACGGTCTGCGCCCCGCACCATTGCGGGGAAGGACCGCGCGCCGCTTCAGGCCAAAGGCCATGCAGAATGAAGCCGAAGCGGCCACTGGCGCGGTTGCACTGCATCGAGCGGGTATCGCCGCTGGTCTTGCAGTGGTCGGGCGACCAGCTGGCGGACAGCGTGTAGCCCGCGATCGCCGTGCGGCGTATCGGGCCATCCGGTGTCAGTGGCTTCACCGGCGCAATCTGGCGCGGGACGGAGCATTGGTAGGCCTGTGCCAGCGCCGGAGCCGGAAGCACGGTCAGCGCCGCTATGAAGGCGGCCGCCAGCTTTACGACCCGGCTCACAGGGGCGTGAAGTCCAGCCCGATGTCGGCGGCAGGGGCGCTCTGGGTCAGGCGGCCCACCGATACGTACCTGACGCCGCTGGCGGCAATCGCGCCGATGGTCCTGAGGTTGACGCCGCCCGATGCCTCGGTGGGCACCCGGCCCGCCACCAGCGCGACGGCCTCGCGCAGCACGTCCGGTCCCATGTTGTCGAGCAGCAGGTGATGGGCGCCTGCCGCGATGGCCGGCTCGATCTGGTCGAGGTGGTCGACCTCGCAGATGATCTGCGCCACGCCCGCCGCCTTCGCCCGGGCCACCGCCGGGCCGACACCGCCGGCGACAAGGACGTGATTGTCCTTGATCATCGCCGCGTCCCACAGGCCCATGCGGTGGTTCTGCGCGCCGCCCATGCGGGTTGCGTACTTCTCCAAATGGCGCAGGCCGGGGATCGTCTTGCGGGTGTCGAGCAGGGTCGCGTGCCCGGCCATGGCGTCCACGTACTCGCGGGTCATCGTGGCGATGCCCGACAGGTGCTGCACGGTGTTGAGCGCGCTGCGCTCAGCCGTCAGCATGCCGCGGGCGTTGCCGGTCAGGCGCATCAACTGCGTTCCGGGAGCGACCCGCGCGCCTTCCTCGATGAGAATCTCGATCTCCATCGCCGGGTCGAGCTGGCGGAAGAACGCCGCTGCGATTGGCAGGCCCGCGACGGTGATCGCATCGCGCGAATCCATCACGCCGGAGAACCTCGCGTCGGCGTCGATCACGCTTTCCGAAGTGACGTCACGGCCGCCGCCGGGAAGACCTTCGCCAAGGTCTTCGGCCAGGGTGGCGGTGACGAATGCGGTAAGGTCGAAAGCCGGAAGCGCGAACTGGGTCATGGCCGGGTTATTTGCGCTTTATCTGCAGGTTGTCGAGTGAAGAAAAGGGAAGTCCTGGGGCCATTGCCCCAGACCCCGGAACTGTCGTCGTCGCGCGTGCAGCGGCGTCTGGGGTGATGGATGGGAGATCACATAGCCTGCGGCGCCTCCAACTCATTTCGTCATTGCGAGCGTAGCGAAGCAATCCAGAGCAGTTGAAGGCCGCCCTGGATTGCTTCGCTACGCTCGCAATGACGAAGGTTGAGGTCAGCACCCCACGAAGCGGCGTGCACGACGACGACGGTACTGGGGGTGCAGGGGGGCTATGCTCCCCTGCTTCTACCCTTCAATTCTCAGTGAACGAACCGCGCGATCACGTCCCGATATGAACGCGAAACCTTCACCTGCGCGCCCGAATCGAGCACGAGGAAGCATTCGCCGTTCGTATGCGGCTTCACCTGACGCACCTGATTGAGATTCACGATCGTCGAGCGATGCACGCGCTGGAACACGCGCGGGTCGAGGCGGCGTTCGAGGTCCTTCATCGTCTCGCGCAGGATCAGCGAGTTGTCTGCGGTGCGGATGCACATGTAGTCGCCGGCGGCTTCGATGTGCTCGATCGAGTCCACGTCGATCCGGAAGATCTGGCCGCGATCCTTGATGTTGATGAGTTTTTCGTAGCGGTCGGCGTTGGGGTCGGTTTCCTCGGGCATGTGATCCACCGCGTCGGGGGCGACTTCCGCGAGGACGGTCTTGAGCTTCTCCGCTTCCTCGGAACTGCGCTTTTCGGAAAGGCGCTGGCGCACACGGGCGAGGGTGTCGTCCAGCTTGCTCTCGTCGACCGGCTTCATCAGGTAGTTCACCGCGTTCGCCTCGAAGGCGCGGACGGCGTGTTCCTGGTAGGCGGTGACGAAGACGAACAGCGGCGGTTCGATCTCCATCACGCCCTTCACGACGGAGAAACCGTCGAAGCCGGGCATCTGGATGTCGAGGAAGACGAGGTCTGGCTTCTCGGTCTTGATCTTGCGGATCGCCTCGCGCCCGTTCGCGCAAGTGTCGATGATCTCGACGTCGGGGTACTTCTCGAGCCGCAGTTGCAGACCCTGGATTGCGAGTTTCTCGTCGTCGACAAGAATCGTGCGGATTGTCATAGGTGCTTTTCTCCGGTGCGGCTAACGCGCACGGGGCCAGATTGTTTCATCGCGCCATCTGAACGGGCTGACGCGCTGGTTCGGACATGTCCTCGGTGGTTTCGCGGCGCTCGAAAGGGAGTTCTATCACGACTGCGAAGCCGCCTTCCAGCGGTTCGATCGTTTCAAAACGGTGGTTCTCGCCATAGGCCTGCGACAGGCGGTCGCGGATGTTGGACAATCCCACGCCGGTGGAAACCGGCTCCCCTCCATCGTAGGTCATGCCCGATAGCCTGTTGTCGGTCGTGGGACTTTGCAAGCCCGGCCCGGTGTCCGAGACGGTGATGCGAAGCATCGGCCCGATGAGTTGCGTGTCGACGGTGATCTCGGCCCCGGCTTCCTGCTGGCTGACGGCGTACTTGATCGCATTCTCGACCAGCGGCTGGAGCAGCAGCGAGGGCAGCAGCCCGGCTGTAGTGGCAGCATCGATGTTGAAGGTGGTGCGCAGTCGTTCCTCGAAGCGCATCCGCTCGATGTCGAGGTAGAGCTGGAGGGTCTCGACCTCCTGCTCCACGGTGACGCGCGCGGAGGGCTTGTTGATGAGCGTATAGCGCAGGAACGACGACAGGCGCGACAGCATCGCGTTGGCTGGCTCGGTCTGCTTGAGCAGCACCAGCGTCGAGATCGAGTTCAGCGTGTTGAACAGGAAATGCGGGTTCAGCTGGTAGCGCAGCATCGCCAGCTGGGCGCTGGTGGCCTGGTTCTCCAGCCGGATCAGCTGGTCGTTCTGCTCTTCGACCTGAAGGTAGAAGTTCACCATGTAATAGAGCGCAGTCCAGGCGCCGAGCAGCGTCGCGTCGAGGTAGAACACGCCCACGAAGATCTGCGCGAAACTGGTGTCGGCATCGACCCGCCATAGAGAAATGACCCAGCCGTCGATGAACGCATGCAGCGCCACCGCTACCGGCAGCGCCAGTACCGTCAGGCCCCACGTGACCAGCGCCCGCTTCCTGATGAGCGTGCGGTAGATCACGGAGAGCACCAGCGAGATGGAGAAGCCGGTGATGGTGGCGATGACGGGCTGTACCAGCGCGGTCAGCGGCAGGTTGTTGGCCAGCAACGACATCGAGCGCAGGATCAGTGCGCCGCCCCAGCCGATCAGCTGCAGGCGCCAGAACGCGCGGTCCTTGTTGGCGAAGAAGGGGATGGGCTGGATCGGCAGGACGCTCATGCGGAAGAGCCTAGACGATCTTGCAAAGGTTTCAAATCATGCGCCACGTGCGGCCTTCACGGCTTCCGACAACTGATCGAAGCCGACCGCGCCGGGAATGAGCTTGTCGCCCGCGATCCAGCTGGGGGTGCCGGAGAAGCCGAGGCGCTGGGCCATTTCCATGCTGCGACCAAGCTCGGCCTCCACCGTCGGGCTGGCGGCGATGCGGCGGGCGCGGTCCATGTCGAGGCCGATGGACTTGGCGACTGCCTCGATGGTGGGCGCATCGACCTGCCCGGCCTTGTACATGGCATCATGGAACTGGGCGTACTTGCCTTGCTCGGCGGCGGCCAGGGCCATCTTCGCGGCATCGGGGCTGTGCGGGCTGATGATCGGCAGTTCGCGCACGACGATCCGCAGGTCCGGGTTCTTCGCGATCAGCTGGGCGACGTCGGGCAGGCTCTGGCGGCAGTAACCGCAGGCATAGTCGGAGAACTCGACCAGCGTGACCTTGCCGTTCGGATTGCCGAGCACGGCGCCGGGGAAGGGCGTCTCGACCGCCTGACGGACTCCGCCGAGCGCCTTGGCGGCCTCGCGGCGGCGCAGTTCGTCCATGGCTTGTGGCAGGATTTCGGGGTTTTCGAGGATATAGTCGTGGACCACGTGCTGCACGGCGATGCGGCCGCCGTACCAGCCTGCGCCGCCGACGACGGCCAGTCCCACGATGCCCATTGCGAACTTGCCGGCTGTACTCATGATTCCAGAACGTTTCCGTAGTGCTTGGGGGCAGCCAACTCGGCCGACGCCTGTTTCTGACAACACTTCGTCATTGCGGGCGCAGCGAAGCAATCCAGGGCAGCGCAAACCGCCCTGGATTGCTTCGCTGCGCTCGCAATGACGAAAGGGTGGGGGATAAAGGGGAGCATTTCGAAGCCATCTAGCGCCGCTTCTTGTCGCGTTCCAGTTCGGCACGTGCCTGCATCTCGATGTCCTGCGCGCGGATCCAGTCGGGCGAGCCTTGCGGGAGGCCCGCTTCGGCCGCCTGGGCGCTGCGCAGCGCTTCCTCCATGCGGTCGGAAAGCACCTGCTGCTCGGCGCTGGCGAGGTAGGCGCGGGGCATGTCGCCGTTGGCGGCGTAGATCATGCCCAGCTGATACCAGGTAAAGGGGTTTTCCCGGTCGCGCGCGGCGGCGGTCTTGAGGACTTCCTGCGCTTCCTTGTAGTTCGCCCGGTCCTCGGTCGCCATCAGGGCGTGTCCGAAAAGGGTGGCGATCAGCGGCGTGTTGCCGGAAATCGTGTTGGCCTTGCGCAGCATCGGCAGCGCTTCGGCCGGCTTGCCCGCCTCGAGCAGGATCTGGCCGTCGAGTTCCAGGAAATAGGGATCGTTCGGATCGGTGGTGATCAGCGCCTCGGTTTCGGCGCGGGCCTCGGCGAACTTCGATTCGCGATGGAAGGCATAGGCGCGGGCGTAACGAGCGGGGACCGAGTTGTCGGTCATCGGGTACTTGCGCAGGACCTGATAAGGCTCGGCGAGGAAACCGAAGAGCTTGGCCTTGGCGCGCAGGAAGCGTTTCTGGATCGCCGCGTCGTCCGGCTTTTCCCAGGCGGCGTCCTTCTCGTAGGTATCCTTGAGCGTGGCGATGCGGTCGCCGGTAAGGGGGTGGCTGGAGTAGAACTCGTCGCCGTCCTTGGGGCGGTAGCCGTAGCGGAACTCCATGTTCTGGAGCTTCTCGAAGAAGGCGATCGAGCCGCGCCCGCTGATCCCGGCCTTCGACAGATACTGCGCGCCCGCCGCGTCGGCCGAGGCTTCCTGCGAGCGGTTATAGGCGAGGTACTTGCCCATCGCCGCCTGCTGGCCGGCCATGATGACGCCCATCGCCGCCTCGCCGCCGCCCGCAGCCGCCGCCGCCGCGCCGAGCAGGAGCGAGAGCAGCGAGATATTGGTCGCGCCCTTGCCGCCCATGTTGAGCACCGCATGGCCGCCGGTCACGTGGCCGAGTTCGTGCGCGACCACGCCCTGCACTTCGGCGGCGGTGTCCGCCTCGTCGATGAGCCCGGAATTGACGTAGACCGCCTGCCCGCCCGCGACGAAGGCATTGACCGAGGAATCGTTGACGAGGACGATGTCGACGTCGCCCGGCCTCAGGCCCGAGGCCTTGACCAGCGGCGCGGCCATGTCGCGCAGCAGCGCTTCGGTTTCGGCATCGCGCAGGATCGACTGGGCGGAGGCGGAAGCGGCGCAGGCCCCGAGCAGCGCGGGAATCGCGAACAGCAGGGCAGGTAGTCGCAGCTTGGGCATCGGTTCTCTTGGGGACCCCGGGGGCTTAACCGGCGATGAAGCCGCATGCATGCACGGTTGGGGTGGAGGTGTCGAGGCCCACGCCTCTTTCGTCATTGCGAGCGTAGCGAAGCAATCCAGGGCGGCGTAGTGTTGCCCTGGATTGCTTCGCTACGCTCGCAATGACGAGGGTGGTTCAGCCCAGCAACCGCCGCGCCGCACGTTGCAGCAGCGCTTCGTCGTCGCTGACTTCGCCGACCAGCACGATCTCCCCGCCGGGCAGCCGCCGCGCAACGAGCACGGTGAATTCCTCGCCGCTCCCATCGAGTTCCGCCAGCGGGCGTGCCTCGATCGCGCGCAGTTCGCTGGCGAGGCGTTCACGGGCATTCGCGGGGACGCTCCCCGCTTCCTCGCGGCGCAGGCGGCGTTCCTCGCGGACCAGCGCCTTCACGCCGCCGGGCGTCGCCGCGAGATGCGCGGAGAGCGTGCCGACCGCGAGGCCGATCCGTCCGGCATGGGCGATGACGGTGGCGAACCCGGTCAGGCGGGTCTTGTCATAGTCGGCGCCGAACACGAGCTTGACCAGCGGCAACAGCGGCGCGCGTTCCTGCGCTTTCAGCCCCGCATCCTCGATCAGTTCGGCGAGATCTTCCGGGGCATCCCGCGCCGCCAGCGCGAAGTCGTGGGCGCGGCCGATCGCGTCGTAGAGCGCCTGGTGCGAGCGTTCCTCGCTGCGCCGGGCCAGCAGCGCCAGTTCGCGCGCGGAAGCGAGCCAGTCGGCGAGGCCCATCTCGTGATCGACGAAGGAGGTCGGCTCGACCTCGAAGGAGAAGCCGGGGCTCGGCAGCTCCATCGGGGTATAGGCATCGATCGCGGGGAGTGAGAAGTCGCCACTGCCGAAATCCGCAGGCCCGTCCGCCCAGTCGGTCAGCGGTTCGGGTGCACGCAGCATGGCGGGGCGGCTTTCCTCTTCGTCGTCGCTCGACTGGCGGCGGGGAGGCAGCGGCTCGGCGCTCTCCTTCCAGTTGATGACGCCGTAGATGTAGTCGATCCGCCGCCCGTCGCGCGAAAAGGGCATCAGGATGCCGCGATAGAGCACCGTCATGCCCTGCGGGTTGACGTACTCGGCCTCGAACCCGATCGGCGCCTCATTGGCGAGGATCTGCATGTAGTGGTCGGTGATGCGGGAGAGCAGCGAGCCGCTGGGCACATCGGCAAGGCGACGGATCGTCCCTTGCGCGTCGCACTCCTGCACCAGCATCGCGCCGACATAGGCGATGGCGGGATCTTCGATCCCGTCCGTGAAATCGAGTAGGACGCTGCGCGGGCCGAAATCGGGCAAGTTGGCGGGATCGAGATCGGCGATGTCGGGGAAGGTCTTCTCCCCCAGCAGGCTCGCCCAGAAATTGTAGGCCCGCACCTGCATGCGGCGCTCGTCGTTGCCCGGCTTGGCGACCGGGGCGGCGGCGGTGACGTCGTCCCCTTCGGAATCGCCTTCACCCGAAAACTCGCCGTGTAAACTGTCCATGTCGAATCCCGACTCGCCCCTGTAGAGGGCCGGTTCTGGCGCAACTTGGTGTAATAAGGATTAAGTTGCGCCCGTGGAGCTTGCCGGAATCATCAGGCCTGCTTGACGATTCCCTCGCCCGGCTTGGGCAGCGGGGCGAGGATGCGCAGGGCCACGAAGGAGACGATCAGGAAGATCGATCCGGCATGCAGGGCGAAGGGCAGGTCCTTCCAGTCGGCCAGCATGCCCCAGGTCCACGATCCCAGCGCCATGCCGCCGAAGGTCACCGCCTGGTATATCGACAGGCAGCGGCCGAGGATCGCGTCCGGGGAACGCAGCTGCACTGCCGTATTCAGCGTGGTGAGGATCATCACCCAGGCCATGCCCGATACGAAGGCGGCGGGCAGGGCGTAGGCGATGCGGTCCACCTCGGCGATCAGCGACAGCGAGAACACGAACATCGCCGCGCCCATCGCGAGAATGCCCTCGAGCCCGATCCTGCGGCGGATCGGCCCGGTCAGCGGGGCGGCGGTGATCGAGCCGATGCCGAACAGGCCGAGCATCAACCCGTAGTCCAGCTCATCGCCATGGATCGGGCCGTTCACCACGGTCGGCAGCAGCGACTGGTAGGCGGCAAGGCTGAACCCGAGCGCGAAGCAGCGCGCCAGAATGCGGCGTAGCTGCGGGTTGGTGGCGCAGTAACGGATGCCGACGCCCACGGCGGGCAGGATCGGGCGGCGCTCGATCTGGCGCGGCGGCGGCTTCCACCACAGCAGCACGCCGATCAGGCCGATGTAGCTTATCGCATTGAAAGCGAAGGCGAACGATACGTCCCAAATGGAAATCAGCAATCCGCCCAGCGCCGGGCCGACCGAACGGGCGATGTTGAAGGAGATCGAGTTGAGCGCGATCGCCTGCGGCAGCTCGCGCGGCTCCACCTGCTGGCGCACCGAGGCCTGCCATGCCGGGGAGTTCAGCGCAGTGCCGATGCCGACGCTCAGCGTGAAGGCCAGCAGCAGGAACGGCGTCAGCATGTGCGCGTAGGCCATCGCCGCCAGCGCGGCCGAGACCACCAGCATCCCCACTTGCGCGGTCAGCATGACGAGGCGGCGGTCATAGTTGTCGGCGATGGCGCCCGCGAAGACGCCGAACAGCATGATCGGAACCGTCGCCGATGCCTGCACCAGCGCGACGAGCTGGTGCGAGGCGGTCAGCTCGGTCATCATCCAGGCGGCCGCAACGCCCTGCAGCGTGCCGCCGAGGTTCGAGAACAAGTTGGCGGTCCAGATCGCGCGGAACACCGGATAGCGAAAAGGCGAGAACGCGCCCGTCGGCGGAGGCGGCACGAGGTCCGCCGTTGCCACCTCGACCGTCTTTTCGACGGCCTCCTCGATCCTGTCCTCTTCCCGTCTCACACTTCAGGCGTAAGGCGCGGCGGTGGCGGGGGCAAGTCGGTCAGAGCAGATATCGCATCCGGATCGCCAGGCGGACAGGTTCCCCCGCGACATCGAACGCGGCCTGCGCGAACTTCGGCGGTCCCATGCGCACCGGCGCGTCGCGTGAAAAGCCGTAGCCTTCGCGCGGGATCATCAGCCGGGTGTCGAGCTTGCCGTTGCCGTTCTCGTCGTGAATCAGCGACACTGCATAGCGGCCCTGCGGCACCGCGCCGAAGTCCAAATGGAGGTCGCTTGCCGCCGGGACCGTCAGCTTGCGGGCCTGCGGGTCCTTCTCGCAATCGGGAAAAGCATCGGGCCGCGTCGTCAGGCAGGCCAGCACCTGCCCCTTTGCCGAGCGCATGTCCGTCACCGAAACCGACACGTCCGTGTTCTGCGGCGCCGTCGCCCCGGCCAGCAATACGACCAGGCTTAGGGCCGCGAGAACGCCTGTGACAGTCCGGCATCGGTGCCGCACAGATGGTCCCAGTGGCGGAAATAGAGGCCGTAGTTGCATCGATAGCTTTCATGGTGCCGTTGGTGATGGCTGGCGGTAATGAGCCAGCGCCCGAGCGGCGAATGAACGAGGGCACGGGGAAACATCTCCCAGCCCATGTGATTGGTGATCCCCATCACCGTCATGATCGTCAGCACCACGCCCAGCGCGCCGACGTGGATCGGCACGAGCAGCACCAGTGCCGGGATCACCACGGCCCCGGTCAATGCCTCGACGGGATGGAAGCTCATCGCCGCCCATGCCGTCGGCGGGCGGCTGGCGTGATGGACGGCATGGGCGATGCGGAATACCCGTGGCCGGTGCATCCAGCGATGGGTCCAATAGAACCACGTGTCGTGGAGCAAAAGGTAGACGAGCACCGAAACCGGCAGCCACCAGAGCGGCCGGTCGTGCACATCGGTATAGATGCGCGTCCAGCCATGCTCGCGCCAGCCCCATGCGACGACGCCTGAGGGAATGCCGTAGATCGCGGCCGAGGCGAGCGACCATGCGATCTCGCCGCGGATCTGGCGGTCCAAGCCCTTGTAATGGCCGGGCCGCACTCGCGCAGTGATCCAGGCGAACAGGCCGGACGTGAGGAGATAACGGACGCCCACGATTGCCGTCATGGCAAAGGCGGAAACAAGCACCGCAACAAGGGGAGCGTCGAGCGCCATGGGCGCGGGGAGTATGCCCTCAGGAGGGGAAGGGGAAGATAAAAAGAGGAAACCCGGGGCCAAAGGCCCCAGACCCCCATACTGCCGTGGTCACGCGCGCAGCTTCGCGGTGCTGCCCATTGCAGGGAGCGCGCTAGGTAGCTGCGCGAACAACGACGACAGTAACGGGGTCTGGGGCAATGGCCCCAGATTCCCTTTATTTCATCTTACCCTGCGCGCTTCACCGCACCCTTGTGCGCGCCCAGCCCCTTGGGGCCGCGCGGACGGAAGCGACGCTTGCGCTCGCCTTCGCCTTCGCCGCCTTCACGACGCTCGCCTTGCGGACGGTCACTGCGCTGGCCATCGCGGCGCGGCTGGCCGCCACGGCCGCCGCCGTTGCCGCCGCGCTGTCCGCCGCCGCCCTGGCGGCGCTCGCCCTGCGGCTGCTCCACCTTGCGCGAGGGTGCGGGCAGGCGTGCGGCCTGGTTCTGGAAGTCTTCCGGCAGCGCCAGCGGGTCGAGCTTCACGCGGGTCAGGCGCTCGATGTCGCGGATGTATGGCTTTTCGTCCGGCGCGACATAGCTGATCGCGACGCCGGTGGCGCCGGCGCGCGCGGTGCGGCCGATGCGGTGGACATACTGTTCCGCGACGTTCGGGATCTCGAAGTTATAGACGTGCGAAACGCCCGAGACGTCGATGCCGCGCGCGGCGATGTCGGTGGCGACGAGGACGCGCACGGTGCCCTGGCGGAAGCCGCCGAGGGCGGCGGTGCGCTGGGCCTGGCTCTTGTTGCCGTGGATCGCGGCGGCCGGGATGCCGGCGGCGACGAGGTGGCGCACGACGCGGTCGGCGCCGTGCTTGGTGCGGGTGAACACCAGAGCGCGGTCGATGGCGCCGTGCGATGCCTTCTCCTCGGCGTCAGGCGCAAGGCCCGCGCGCAGCGAGAGGGTCAGCAGCGCCTGCTTCTCGGCCTGGTTGATGTGGGTGGCGAACTGTTCGACGCGCTCGGCGGTGGTCGACTGCGGCGCCACTTCGACCTTGACCGGGTCGTTGATGAACTGGCGGCCGAGGTCGGCGATCGCCTGCGGCATGGTGGCCGAGAAGAACAGGCTCTGGCGCGTCTTGGGCAGCAGCGCGGCGACGCGCTTGAGCGGGACGATGAAGCCCAGGTCCATCATCTGGTCGGCTTCGTCGAGGACGAAGATCTCGACGTGGCGCAGCGTCAGCGCGCGCTGGTCGATCAGGTCGAGTAGGCGGCCGGGGGTGGCGACGAGGATGTCGACGCCGCGCTCCAGCGCGCGGGCCTGCTTGCCCACGGGCACGCCGCCGAAGATGCACTGGACCGTCAGGTTCAGGAACTTCGCGTAGCCGCGCATGTTCTCGGCGATCTGCGCGGCGAGTTCGCGGGTGGGCGAGAGCACCAGCATGCGGCAGCCGGCGTTCTGGCGCGGCTTGGGGTCCTGCGCGAGGCGGTGGAGCGAAGGCAGCGAGAACGCGGCGGTCTTGCCGGTGCCGGTCTGCGCTATGCCGAGGAGGTCACGGCCTTCGAGCAGCGAGGGGATCGCCTTGCGCTGGATAGGCGAGGGATCGGTGTAACCCTTGACGGCGAGCGCGCGGAGGATCGGCTCGGCGAGGCCAAGTTCGGAGAAATAGGACATGCGTCACTTTCAAAAGTGCGGGGCGCGCAAGGCTTTTGAAAAAAAGGCGCGCGCACAGCGAGGTGTCGTTGCGGCGACCCTGCGTGAGGAAGGAAGCTAGTTGGTCGCAACCGCCAGTCCGGGCCGGTCTTGGCTGGATGCCGCGACCTCACGCTGCTCTCGGATTGCGGCGGGGCGGACCCCGCACGCCGGTTGCTGGCGGGTCACTTAGTGTGAATTACGGCAAAGCGCAAGAAAATTGCGGATAAGTTGCAGAAGTGCCCACTCGCTGCGAAAATCGAGGCGGTGCAGTTGAGCCCTCTTCGTCATTGCGAGCGCAGCGAAGCAATCCAGGGCAGTGTAGAGCCGCCCTGGATTGCTTCGCTGCGCTCGCAATGACGTGCCAAGGGCAAGTTTTGTTCCAGCTTAGCTTCGGCCTCAACCACCTTCATTCCCCCACTGCAGCGTATGTGGATCGCCCAGCGTCACCAGCCGCCGCAGCGAGGCACGCGCCAGCCGCTCGGTCTCCACCTTGCGCCGGGCGGCGGCAAGCTGGCGCAGGGGAGCGGGGCGCAGGATTTCCGCGTCGTAGCCATCGGCCACGATCACCCCGCAACTGTCGGGCAGGAACGCCTCGCTCTCCAGCGGGCTGCGGTCCAGCAAAGGAGAGAGCCCCCAGTAGAACCGGTCGCAGTAGTCGAGATAGTCGGTCCACTTGCCGTCGCCGAGCAGGTCCGCGCGCGCCACCTTGATCTCGACGATGATGACGTGCCCCTTGGCGTCGATCCCCATGAGATCGGCCCGCCGTCCGCAGCGCAGCGGCATTTCCGGCATGCACCAGATGCCGTTGCGGGCGAACAGCCGGGCGATCCCGCGAGCCACGTCCACGGCGGTATGCCCATGCGAAGGGGCGAGGGAGAGCGAATCAGCTTCGGCCATGATCGCCATCATAGGAACATATCGAGAACTGACAAGTCATCGCATTTGGCGCTGGCAAGCCCCGCTTGCGTCTGCTAACCGCGCTGGCACTGCACCCGTAGCTCAGCTGGATAGAGCGCTGCCCTCCGAAGGCAGAGGCCACAGGTTCGAATCCTGTCGGGTGCACCATTGTATCTCCGCTATCGCGTTGAGATTGAATGGGAATTTGGAATGCACTCAGACAGCGTTCCCACACTTCTCCCCACATTTGGTTTTAGCTATGCGCTGGTGTCAGCCGGCTAGCGGGCGCTTGGGTCGAAGTGATGGTGTCATGGGATAGCCCCCCAGATATGAATTGGGGCGGATACCCCACCCAGCGCTGTGTATAATCGGTAGCCGTCGGTGGACTCGCGTTACGAGTCCAAGGATCACTATTTGTTCTAGATCGTGGAGCAGATGATGACCGATTCGGAACCGGTGGTTCTCCAAGAGGACGAGTCCACTGGAGACCGCTTTCTCGTTTACAGCACGGATAAGGGGCTGCGCCTCGACATCCGTTATGAGGGCGAGACCTTATGGATGACGCAGGCGCAGATTTCGGAGCTTTTCGGGGTTTCACGGCAAGCGGTAAACAGCCACGTCAACAACATCTACGACGAAGGTGAACTGGACAGAGAGGCAACCTGCAAGGAAATCTTGCAGGTTCGAATCGAGGGTGAACGCGAGGTAAGCCGCCGGACGTTCATCCATAATTTGGATGCTATCATAGCAATTGGCTATCGGGTTTCCACAAAGCAGGGGACCCTGTTCCGGCGTTGGGCCACTGAAAAGCTGGTCCAGTTTGCGGTTAAAGGGTTTGTCATTGACTCGGTGAGGCTCAAGCAGCCGGAAAATTCCGATCGGCTTGCTGAACTGCGAGAAATCATCCGCGACATCCGATCGGATGAAGCGAACGTTTACCGTGAACTTCGCCGCATCTGCGCGATGTGTCAGGACTATGACGGCGATTCCGAGAGGTGGCGGGAGTTTTACAAGAACACCCAGGCCAAGATCGTCTACGCGGTCACTTCAATGACGCCGGCTGAGCTGATACGCGACCGAGCCGATGCAGAGCAGCCGCACATGGGCTTGCGGAGCTGGCCGAACGACAACATTCGGAAGAACGATGTCACAGTCTCCAAGAATTATTTTGGCGACCCCGAGGTTAAGGAACTTAACCGGCTGACCAACATCCTGCTCGACATTTTCGAGGACCAAGCGGAAATCGGGCGGCTCGTGATGATGAATGATGCCCAAAAGCTCTTGGATCAGAACTTGAAAAATCTTGGGCGCGTGGTGCTAACGAGTGGCGGCCACGTATCAAAGTCGGATGCGGATCGTCATGCCGAGCAGCAATACAAGATTTACGATGAGAAGCGGAAAGCCGAGCGGCGTTTAGAGGCAGATCGTGCCATCGCCACCTTGAGGGAGCAGGACAAAGCCCTGCCGAAAACCCGGGGCAGGCCTAGGGCGAAGTAAGTCGCGCTAGGCCTCAAAGCAGATCAAGCTGTGACGGAGCACATGAGGCCTCCGAGGCGCGGGCCAATGGACACGCTACGCTAAGCTTCCGTAGAGCGCCTCGACTCTCGCGCCTCGTCGAACGGCGTCGCTAGCCCGATCTCCTTCAGAAGTAGTCGGCCGAGAGGAGCGATCTCCACTCGATGCTTGAAGTCGCCGATCCGGGATTCAAATTCCGGTAGCTCCCCCTTCTTCACGTTACCGTAATTTCGTTTCAGCAGGTCTAGGCGTAACAGGTGAGCCTTACCTGCCTCATAAAGCCGTTGCTGTTCGTGGGCCTCTGGTGGCGAGCCAAGATGCGCCCGCCCCGGCATCTGGATCTCGGCGAAAGCGCGCCTGTCGCCGCCAGCATAGGTTCGCCCGTAGGCGTTCAAAATTGCCACCTCATCGTCATCAAGTTCGCCAAGCATGACGAGAAGCCGCCGGCGCCGCAGAACGTCAATGTCGTTGGCGTCCAAGCCTCCTGCCACGGCGTTAGCGATCTGAAGGATGCGCTCCTCAGACATTGCCCGCGCTGCTTGATAACCGCCCTCTTCAATTAGGTCGATCTTGGCAGCGTTCCCGGCGAGAGCCTGTCTCGTCTCTTCCGCGAGCTTCTGAATGCGGGTGTCCAATTCCCTGACGTACGCGGCAATGCGGTCAGCCCGCTGCCTGGGAACCGCGACGCCGATGATCTCTGCCAGGGGGCCACCAATCAGCGGAATGAGGCTTGCCGCGCCTTTTCCGATCGCAACCAATTGATCACGGAAATTGTCGTCGAGGGGGGCGTACCTAGCGAGCGGATCGTCGGTCATGTCGCCTCTGAAGTTTTGGGCTGGATAGAGCGAGAATAAGCAGAACAAATATTTGCAGAATCAGTAAAGCTTGCGCCGAGTGCGTGTGGCGACCGCATTAAACTGCCGCCACACGCTCCGTTTCCTAATTAAGGTTTACGACGGCTATATGGGCTTTGATTCGTCGGTTTGAGCGATACGCCTGCCTCAGAGGCTGCGCTGTAAACCGCGCTTTCAGAGCGCCCCATTTTCAGGCCGATAACCCGGGTGGGAGTGTTCTGAGATGCAAGCTGCTGAAGCTGCTTAACTTCGGACGAACCCCACGGCTTTCCGTGGTTGGGCGGCTGTTTTGCCATAGTACGATATTCCTTACAGACTATCGCAACCGCCTTGACCTCCAGAGCCGACCGGATAATTTGTCCGGCGCGAGTACGCTCATGCCCACCGGCGGCTGCAAACCGTGGTGGAATGAAGGGGGCCGAGGTAACGACTCGGCTCCCACTTCATGTCAGTCACATGATTCCGTGGATGCCGCTCAAGAGCGAGTCTTTTGGGCAACAGTGATGCAGTTTTCCACAACTCGCTAACAGGCTGTCAACCAAGTGATCCTTGCTGAGGCGGCTCGAACCCTAGGGGGAGCGCTTTGATGGTCCCGCCACTGCGGCATATGCGGTCATCGATCCTGCTGCGAGCACCGCCACCCAGATCGCGACGTTACCCGCCCGGATGAAGGCGAAGGCACCCAAGGAAGTCCCGCAGACCAACGATGCCCACAAGATCAGATAGGGCGCCCAATTCCACTTCGGGCCGCCCATGAAAGCCGACGCGATATGCTGCCCCAGCTTGACCAGCGCGCCGGTCATGTAGGTCACACCGATCGAAACTTCGCCGTTACGTTGGAAGACGGCATTCTCCGCGCCCATGGCCGCCGCCAGAACCATCGCGACCGGCAGGTGGGAAGTCACTTCGCTCAAGGATGCGGCTGCGGTAAGAAGCCCGGTCACGAGCGCCAGCACGGCGGGCTTACGATGTCGAGCCGCGCGGGAAGCGACGAAAGAACCTGCGATCACCCCGGACACGAACGACAGGACCAGAGATCCTGCAACGAACGCCGCCGGGATGTCCCGAACGAGCCCGACCGCCACCCGCGTGGAATTGCCGCTCATGAACGATACGAAAAAGCCGCCGAGGCTGATGAACCCGATCGCATCAACGAAGCCAGCCAAGGCCGCGAGCATCGCCGCCAACACCCAGAGCCGCTTCTCATAGGCGATCATCGTTGGCGGACCTACAGGCAATCAGTGCTTGTGAAACTTCGGGAGGTCACCCGCGATGTCTGACAGCATCCCGGCCCAGCAACCGATCATAAGGCCTTCCTCCTTGCTGGTCTCCGCACTGATGGCGCCGTAAATTCCCAGCTTGCCAGCCAACTCCTCAACGGACAGCAGGCCTTCCCTCTGTAGCAAAGTGGCAATCACCAGGAGCGCGCCGCCGGTAGCCCGAACGAGCGCCTGTTCCGTTTCGGAGAGTGAAGTGCCTTCCGTCATGTCGTTTGACCTTTCACCTTAGGGCCGCCCCTCTGCGGGCGCACCGACCTTGAACCATATGGCGTCGCGGACCGGCAAGGACTCCGGGGGCAATTGGCCTGCAATCGAACGCTCTTGTTCGGCTCACCGCATACCGGCTCACAATGTGCACAAGTGCATAGTCATTCCCACCGGCATCGCCATTAGCGAGGGCACGGCGCGGCGACTTGCAGGGGATCGCCGCGCCTACCTGACCCGTGCGAGGAAGCGATAAGGCTCATGGGCCGCGCCGATCAACTGGCCAAGCTCTGCCGCCTGCGCGCTATCCATGACGATGTTGACCAATTCGAGCAGTTCGCTTTCGTCGGCCGGCCAGCCTTCGAAAGAGGCTCCGTGAAGTGCTGCCGCGATGTCGTCTTCGGTAATTTCCCGGAACGACTGGTTCTTCATCTGGGCTCTCCTCCTGATGGTGACGAAGACCATGCGCTCGGAAGCATCCCGGGCCAGTTAAAAGCTTGCAAGGCCAAATGTGCGGACGGCACACAACCAGCGCATCCATCGCTACTCTAGGGGCCAATGCCGAAAGCATGATCGTTGCACCGAGCGCCTTCCTTGCGCTGGTGCTGCTGGCATCGGTAGCCCTCTACTACGGCCTGGAAACCTGCCCAACGCTGGCACAACCGCCGCACGCCGTCCCCATGCGGGGCGGACCGTTAAACGGCCAAGCGCCAAGTCCTCGTGATCTCGGCTAGCAAGAAATAGCCTCGACGCGGAGGAAACCACGTTCTGCGCAACAACTTCATCGTCATGACATGGAAATAGGCTGTCATCGCCTCCTGATGATCGCACTTTTCCCTGCCTGTTCAACATGACAGGCGCATTCCCTCATGATAGCCTGAGCGCGATGTTGTCTCAGATGCTGACGCCAGCCTACCTCCCTTTCGCGTTCTCCTTCGTGCTCATGATCGGTATCGGCCTGATCGAAGCCATCGGGCTGGGCCTCGGCCAGTTCGATCTCGACGGCGATTTCAGCGGGGACGGCGATGGCGGGATGCTCAGCTGGCTGGGCCTGGGCGGCGAGTTGCCGATCCTGATCTGGCTCACTTCGCTGCTCGGCTGCTTCACGCTGGCCGGCATCGCGCTGCAACAGGGCATGACCGCGATCGGCGGCGCCCCGCTGCCCTGGCTGGGGGCCTCGGGTGGCGCTCTCGTTGCAGGTGCCGCGCTCAACACCTTCGCCGCTAACGGCCTGGCGCGCATCCTGCCGGGTTTCGAGACGACGGTGATCTCCACCGACGATCTGCTGCGGCAGCGCGGCACTATCCTCGAAGGCACCGCCCGTCGCGGTGCCCCGGCTCGCGCCAAGGTAGTGGACCGCCACGGCCAAGCCCACTTCGTGATGGTGGAGCCGCACGACGATTCTGATGCCATCCCCTCGGGCGAGACCGCACTGCTGGTCCGGCGCGAGGGGCAAGTTTTCTTCGCAGTGCCCGATCGGCCTGCGTCCTTGCGACTGCCCTGATGCACGGCGGTCGCGCAGCAAACTGGGGAAGGGTCCAACGTGCCTGATTCGCTACTCAACGTCCTGATCTATGCCGGCATCGTGCTGCTGGCGCTCATCGTGATCGGCATCATCCTGACGCGCCTCTATCGCCGCGCGACCAAGGACGTGGCGCTGATCCGCACCGGTTTCGGCGGGGAAAAGGTGGTGCTAAACGGCGGCATCATGGTGATCCCGGTGCTGCACGAACTGATGCAGGTGCGCCTGACCACGGTGAAGCTGGAAGTCTCCCGTCTCAACAAGGACGCGCTCATCACACTCGACAAGCTGCGCGTCGATGTGATCGGCCTGTTCCACATCAAGGTGAAGCCCGATGCCCAGTCGATAGCCGCCGCCGCGCAGACGCTGGGCGATTCGGTGAACAGCCCCGATGCGGTGAAGTCGCTGCTCGATGGAAAGCTGGTCTCCGCTCTCCGCTCGGTCGCCGCTACGATGACCATGGAGCACCTGCACGCCAACCGCGCCGACTTCATCCAGAAGGTGCAGGAAGCGCTGATGACCGACCTGGATATGAACGGCTTCCAACTCGAATCGGTCAGCATCACGCATTTCGACCAGACTGCGTTCGAACACTTCAACGAAAACAATGCCTTCGATGCTGAGGGCCTGACCGTGCTCACTCGCACGATCGAGGAACGCAAGAAGATTCGCAACGACATCGTCGCCACCAACCGTGTCGAGATCGAGCAGCGCAACCTGGAGGCGAACAACCAATCGCTGGAGATCGCCCAGGCGGCCGAGCAGGCGCGGCTGACGCAGGAGCAGACGCTCTCCGCCCGCCGTGCCGAGCAGGCGACCGCGATTGCCACCGCCGAAGCCGAGCAGACGCGCCTTGCCGAGATCGCGCGGATCACCGCAAGCCAGGCGCAGACGGTGGCCCAGACCGAGGCGGACAAGATCATCCAGACCGCCACGATCGCGCGCGACGGCGCGATCCAGACCGCCACCATCGAGCGGGACCGCACCATCGAGATCGCCCGCATTACTACTGCGGTGCAGACCGCGCAGAAGTCCGAGGAGGAATCGACCGCGACCGCCGCCGCCAACGAGGCGCGCGCGCTCGCCGTCCGGGCCGAGGAAAGCGTGGCGACGGCCAAGGCCACCGAAATCGCCAACCGAAATAAGAACGTAGCGGTCATCGCCGCCACCCAGCGCGCGCAGGAAGAGGCGGTGGGTATCACTGTCGCCGCCACGGCCGAGAAGGAAGCCGCCGAAGCCCGCGCCAGCGCCCTGCGCACCGAAGCTACCGCCGAGGCCGACGCCGAGAAGGTCCGTGCTCAGGGCCGCGAAGCCGCTTTCGCCGTCGATGCCGCCGGCCAAGCTGCGATCAACGAGGCGACCAACCTGCTCAACGAAGCGCAGACCGCGCTACTCGTCCGGAAGGCCGTGCTGGAAGCCCTGCCCGCGATCATCGCAGCGGCCAGCAAGCCGATGGAAAACATCGACAGGATCAGCATCCTCGATGCCCGGGGCCTGCACGGCGATGCCGCCACCGGCGAGCGCGGCGGCCCTGCTGCGAACGAGAACCTCGCCGACGCGGCTGTCTCCGCCGCAATGCGCTATCGCGTGGGCGGTCCGCTGATCGACAGCCTCATGACCGAGCTGGGCATGAACGGCGGTTCGCTGAACGGTATGTTGGCCGCCAGCGGCGTAGCGGAAGCGCCGTACGCCCCCGCTGTTGCTGCGCCTGGCACCGCACCCACTCCGGCGCCTGCCAATCCCGAGCCGGACGTAGCCTGAATCTTGCAGGGAGCCGGCCCCAGCCCGGCTCCCGCATCGGTACCCGACATCTGACCGGCAACGGTGCCGGTTGAGACGATTTCGTAGAAGTAGCGCTCCATCGCTTCGGCGGCGGGGAATTAGCGATAGCTGAGCGACAAGAGCGGAGTCTCCTTGAGGAGCGGCTTCGATTAGAAAGCCGCGTTGGGCTCGGGTTTGATTCGCCTGAGCGACTGGAGGACGACGATGACTGCCGAAAATTTAAGCCCTGAGCGCGAACGGAACGCCGCGATCTACGTCGCTGTTATCGACGGGGCGACCTTCGGCCAACTTGCCGAGCGGTACGGCATCAGCAAGGTCCGGGTGCAGAAGGCCTATGCGCGCGAACGGACGAACGCTTGGGAGGCGCGCAGACAGGGCGAGACCTCATACCTCGGGCGGCTTATACCGAAGGACGTTTGATCGGCACGAAGGCAACGGCATCGTGCCTCACCGCCCTCACCGCGCCTGTTGAGGCTGCTAGGCCTGTTGCATAAGCACCCCCTCCCCAAACTGCTGAGACGCAGCCTCGCGAACAAACTCGCCGGCCGCCTTCCGTCGCCACCAAGTCAATCCATTATCAAAATTCGGCTTTCCCCTTTCACAGGTCACGTGAATAGTGACGACGGCCAACTAGGGCAATGACGTGACGTTTGAGATGGAGCGAGACTGCGGATGATCACAATTTCGGATTACATTGATGTACGCGCACGCGTCAGCGCGTTAAATTGCAATTTGACCCCGACTGTAGTCTTCCTCCCAAGCAACTTTGAAGAAGCAGCTTCAACAAGCCAGTTTGTTTTTCGCGGAGAGCTTACTAGCATCCAGAAAATATTGCGATTTAACGGTATAGACTCAAGCTTAATTGGCGATAATATTGTCGGACAAAAGCCGGGATATATTCATAATAAGAGCCATGATTGGGCGGCACCCATCATATTTATTTCCGCTGAGCTATTAAAGACCAATCCTGACCTTATATCGTTGGCTATAGATACAATCCGTGATCATGTAGCAAGCCTGTTCAAAACACTTAGCCCAAGTAAAAAAGTAAAGGCTGAAATTGTCATAGAACGAGACGGGGATAAATCTTTCAAGAAAATCACCTACGAAGGAGATGTTGCAGGCCTCTCGACGATAGCAGATATGGTGGCAAAAATTAATGCAACCGACTAGTTTTCACGAAATCATTGAGAAATTCAATGAACGCACGCACGATGTAGAGCCACTCTTGGTTCTGAGTCGCGACAGTGAACTTCAACTTGCGGCCATTCATGACCTTGAAATTCTGTCGCAAGAGCTGGAAAGCTTTAGAGCGGCGGCCTCTGCCGCTAAAGCCGAAGATCCAGCCAATATACTGCTCGGATTTAAGTGTATCGTAAGCGGCCTAATATCTGAGCTAAGGGTTTATCGTTCTCTGAAAAGAGATCATCCTAACGATGCTTGGGACGCCTTGATCAGATCGCAGTCATCTTTTTCTGCGGCGATACGAGCTCATAGCTCATTTGGCTATGTTGAAGGAAAATACAAAAGGCTGAGAGAGATGGAAAAGCACTTCTTTCCATCTGTTCAATTTTTAAGCGCAGGCATGATTGTGAAACGACAAGTATGTTCAATATGCGACGATGACTTCTCCAAATGCGATCACCTCGCGGGCCGCGCCTATTGTGGAGAATTTTGTCACGTCAAGCTGCTCGAAGTGGAGGGAGATCACGTAGCGCTGGTGGACGAGCCCGCAAATCGTCTTTGTCGGATCGTCGCCTTCAGTACACCTGCGGGCCGACGAGATGTGTTGTCATGGCGGATCACAGGACCCAATCGCGACGAGACCGAAGCCAGCAGCGATCAGATGGTAGCTGAATCCATAATTTTCACGCTCAACGACGATGCGGCCGAAAGTTATGGCGATTGCCAATCGTCCGAAGTGGTAGCAACCCGCAAAGATTAGAGCATGCGTAATGGATCACCCTCCATGAAGCTTACAGCGAAAAACATCAGGTATCTGCTCGCGAGCCCTCTTCCTCGCCGCTCTCAATTCCCTATCTACTAAATTCGATCCATCGCTTGTAAAAACGGTTCCCCGCACGTTACTCCACCAACATCGCCTGCAACAACGCGTGGGCCATCTCAGGCAGCGGCACCGGCACGCTGGTGCTCACATACCCGACATTCCGGGCTCGCCGCTGCCCGAACCGCTCGATCCACTGCCGCCCATTGTGGCGCCAAGCCCGCTGGAGAAGCACGACCGGCAGGAGGTAGCATCGGCGCGACGGCGCGAAGGCGTAGGCGATGAAGTCGCAGGCCAAGGGCTTCTGCACCCAGCCGGGCTTGCGTCGCTCCTCGTCGCTCCACTGCTCCAGGAGGATGTCGGGCCAGTCGGCAGCGCGAACCTTCTCGTCGATGGTGTACGTCCGTCCGCAGGCTAGGGTGATGACCCGATCGATACCGCCGCGCTGCGCCCAGCCGTCGTCGCGCACTGAGACGGCGGAGATCATGGTCGGGAACGCCTTGCGGTACAGTTCGACCCACCAGCCTGCGTCGGCCTGCTCGTTGGACATGGCGAGGCTGGCCGCGAAGTCGTGAACCTGCGGTACGCGCGCCGAGACGCCCTGATCCGGCAGGGACCAGGGCGCCATCGGCAGCAGATGCTGCGTTTCGTTCAGTGGAAGCCTCGCTTTCGGGTACTGGCCCCCGATGTCCCTAAGCTCAGCCAACCGTTTTCGGTGCGCCGCCCTAGCCATCGAACTGCCCTCATAATCCGTGCGTCACCTCCGCGAGTTGCCCGTGCGACAAGGTACGCCCGTCCCGCGCGAAGGTATTCGTCTGCTTCAGCCGCAGAGCCATGCGTGAAAGCGCGGGGTAGCCCGCCGCCTTCGGTAAGTTCGCCGTCAGGGGTGGTGAGGATACGGCCACCGGCTCGAATGAAGTCACGGACTGCTTTGGTTGTCGCATCGCCCGAGGAGCGGCACTGACTGGGTTTCACGTTCATCAATTTGATCCTTGGAGATTGGGGTAGGTCGCCGATGGAGGAAGTAGGGAAACTCACAGCCCCTCCTCCCGATCGCCGCCCCAGTACAACCGCCCATGGCGATAGACGGGAGCGCAGCCATCGTCGCCAGCGAGGCAGACATCCTCCTCAGGCTCCAGATCGTGGTCGCCGTCCCGGTGGTCCAGTTCGTCGATCAGACGCTCGATCACGTCCTCAAGTTCACCTCGCGAAAGCAGCGGGATCGACTGAGACAGGAGGCCAAGCGGCAGCGGGCGCAGTCCCGCCGTGGTGATGGTCAGAAGCGCCATGTTCAGCGCTCCACCATCTTGGCCGAGCTGAGATGCTCGGCGAGTTGCTGACGATCGGCGTTCGAGAGGCCGACAACCATGGCGAACGTCTCCGCGCGTTCGGCGTGACTGTGCGTGCCGGGTGCGGGCCAGAGGTGGAGGTGGTCGTCGGCGAGGACGTAGGCGCCGCCTGCCCCCTTAAAGCGGGCCATCCATGCCGGAGCGTCGAAGGCGAGTTGGGTCGCCATGTCACGCCTCCCCGCCGATTGGGGCAGACGCATTCGCTTGCCAGACGGCGACATCTTGAAGCAGCGCTAGGTCATCTATCGCGTCCTGCTCCCGCTCACGAATGCCGAGCAGCCGTTTGGCCTCGGAGCATAGAAGGTCCACCGCCCCGGTGCACTCGCGCCCGTTGTCGAAGCAGATCAGATATTTAATCGCCCATTCCGAGATGGAAGGCGCCGGGACGGTAAGCAGCACGTCTTCGGCGGTCGTGCGAACTTCTTGCAGACGCTCATACTCGGAATTGACTGCATCCGGGATTGGAGGGCCGCCAGCCTCCGAGACGTGGTAAGCCGGGGTCCAGGCTCGGTCGTCGTACTCTTTTTCGGCGAGCACCGCAGCGTGGTAGGCTTTGCGCGCCGATTCCCAACACCGTGGGATTTGACGATAAAGCTCATCCAGCGCGACGGCGGCAAATTCGATCGCGGCACTGTCAGCGTCCGAACTTTCGGTAATCACGAGCGTGTCGGTTTCGCCGTCCCATCCTCGATGGTTGAGGTGAAGTTGGTACAAAAGCTTTGCGATCACATCCTGGGTGGTCCGAGCTTCGAAGGCTTTTACCGCCAGGAAAGCCTCATCGTCGGCACCGTCCGGCCCCTCTTTGACTGCCTCGCCATAGCGCTGGATCGCGCGGTGAAGATCGCCGCTGACACCGGCGGGCAATGCCGGCAGTTCATAGGTTACCTGGGCAACGTCACCGCTGCTGGAATGGCGTTTGAACTGGAAGGTCATGCCCGAGCCTCCTCGCTAACGGCGCTTAGGTTGCGGATCGACGTTAGCGCGGCGACAGCCATCCGCTCGTTCCAATCCAGATCTTCGGACTGCGCCTGGAAGTGATTGAGATCTCGACGCCGGATGGCATCATCGTCGGCTACGGTCCCGCCCACGGTGTGGTGGAATGCAACCCATAGCTGGATTTCCGCTCCTTCAGGAGTCATCGCAACAGCATCGCAGATGGTCTGCTCGGCGCGGTCGATTTCAGCCCAAATGGCATCGCCTTGGGGCCCTTCGGCAACCGTGCGGTCAAGGCTGTGGTAGCGATCATATGCCGAGCTTCGATCGGACCATGCCGCAAGAATTCGGGCATCGTCAGCATGGGCTCGTGCGCTGGAAGGAAGGAAGGCTGTCGCTATGGGTGCCACCATCGCGGCGATTAGCAGCTTGCGCCGGTTCATCGCACCACCTCCATTCCGGTGTGGTTGGCGCGCTCACGACGTTCCTTGTCGCGGAACCTGGCCTCACTCCAGCCTAATTGGAAGAGAGCGTTCCATGCTTCGACATGGGCGGGATTGAAAGGGTCGAAAGGTGCGACGCCAGCCGCGTAGGCCGGAATTCCGGTCCGCTGCCGGAAAGGCACGACATTGCTATCGGCGGAATCCGCCGGTACTCGGGCTTTAGCCATATCGATCTCCAAGTGATCGGTTTCGGTTAGGGCCGGGCGGAAGTTGGCGCTTCCATCCGGCCTGATTATTCGTTACAGTAATTCTCGATGACCGGTCAAGGAATTTCTGTTACAAAAAAGAGGGGGAGGCCATCTAAGGCCCCTACTTCCGTGGTACGACTTCCTGATGAGGTGCTTGAGGCGGCAGACGCTTGGGCAAAAAAGCAGCCCGACCAGCCCTCCCGACCGGAGGCCATCCGCCGCCTGGTCAAGAAGGCTCTTGGGAGCAACTGCGCGCTGCCTGTTGACGATAACTGATAGACTCACCTTGGCACCGCAAAGCACCAAGGTGTTGAACGAATCACTGGTGTGAGCGCCACTCGTAGGTCTTTTTAGACACCCGCTTCACCGTAACGGTGCTGCCTTCGGTCACCAGCCCCTCTGCCCGCGCTTTCACCGCCGCCTTCAGCTTGTGATGTTTCACCAGGACATAATTTCGAGACCCGGTATGATCGGCCTCACGTCCCCTGAAGGTTTCTTTGATCTCGTCTCCGTCGGCTTCCTCGTTCGGGCCTTTAATCCGAATTGCATAATATGGCACTCAGTAACACTTTCTCTTAGTTAAGGGCTGACTTTACCAAAGCGGCCCGTCCGAGCGCGATAAACTTCTACCGCCAAGCCGAAAAATCTTTCAGCCGCCCTGTAGTATCTCATTCCGCCCTCGCCGGCGTCGTCGAGCAGCCGGTCATACTGTCGGCGCCGGCGTAATGTCCGTGGCGTGTGAAGGGGCCCAACTTTTCGTGGCCGACGCAACGACGGCCAACCCCAACGCCCCAAAAGAATTTACAATCCGAACGCCCCCGAACAGCGGCGAAGGATGGCAAAATGGCCGAAATCCTTGAGTTTCGGGCCCTCTGTGTTACAGTTGGAACACTCAACGTCGAGATGACAGTGGAGCCGATAATGCAGAACGTGCACGTCACATTCCGCGCCAATGAGGCCGTGGTCGCGGCCCTTAGCGAACGTGCCCGAAGCGCCGGGTGCTCCCTTTCCGAATACCTGCGCGCGATGGTGCGTGAGAAGGTCAACCTCCATTGATCGGGCCCGACGAAATCGAGGCCTCGGCTGATTACGCCCTTCTCCCGCGTGCTGCGCGGGGCGATGTTGATGCCCTACGCCAACTGGCGGTGTCCGGGATCACGCTGTTCAGGACGAACGATGATCCCTTTGCCCTGATGGAGGGCCTGACGTTTGCCAGGCTCGCGGCGGCAATCGGGGGTGAAGGCGAAGCGGGTTTGCTCTTTGCCGCACTCGGATGTGTCTCAGATTTCGCGCACGAACACCCCAACCAAGCGGCGTCGGCCGATAACGCTGATGCCGAGATGCTTGCCATCGCTTCCCGGTTGGCAGACGCCGGGGTGCCTGAAGCCGAAAAGATGCTGCTCGGCCTAAGCGCGGCCACCAGTCCTCGGGCCGCGCTACTCGCCCGAGAACTGGCTGACGCAATGCCGTTAATGGGAGGAGTTGCGTGATGCAGGGCATCCAAAACAGCATGGGCGCGCTTTCGCCTGACCTTCTGCGCTCAATCGGCTTGCCTGGGGTGATCGGCGGCTATGGCGGCGGCACTTGGAACGCCGATGGTTCTGTCGCGACCATGCCCTCGCCTGAATCGACTAGCCCCCCACCTGCTCGAGCAGGGATGTTTGGGCGGCTGGGCATGTCCCAGCCGAGCACCTTGTCACCCAACTCAATGCCCGGCGAAGCGATCCCGTACGGAGCGGCTATACCACAGCAAAGACAGTCATGGTTCGACGGCGGAAAGTTCACCTGGAAGGACGGCCTCGCGCTCACGCTTGGCTCGCTTGGTGACGCAATGGCGCGGGCTGGAGGTGGTCAAGCGACATTCCTTCCCATGCTAACCGCCAATCGCCAGCATCAACGAGCCTTAGCTGAAGCTGCTGCGCGCAGGCAGTCCGACCGTGATGACTGGCTTTGGAAACAGCGCTGGGAGCGAGAAAACCCCAAGCCGGTCAACAACGACACCATCAACGATTACAACTGGTACAAGAGTTTGTCGGATTCCGATAAGGCAATCTACGACCAGATGCATCCGATCTACAAGGCGGGTCCGGATGGGCTGACCTACCCAGTGGCGCGCTCGTCGCTGGGCGGAGGGGCGGCGCCAACAGCCCCCGTTGGAAAGCTCACGCTCATAGCCCCGACTACACAAAACACCCCTGCGCCGCAGCTAGGCGGCAACGGCCTGCCTGCCGCTCTCACGCGGGATCAGTATCAAGCCGTGGTCAATCAGATGGGCAAGGCCGCAACCGATGCGTGGGCCGCGCGTCACGGCATCAAGATCGGGAACTGAAATGCCACAGGCACGCGATGAAGCAGGCAACATCTGGAACGTCGATGATCAGGGAAACCCGATCAGCCTGGCAAGCGCTGCGCCTTCGCGCGCTCCGCAGATGCCCGCCGACCCGGCTTTCCAGTATAAAGGGCCGCAGGCGCAGGCGGACTTGCAAGGCAGGACTGTCACAACCCAGGGCAACGCGATCGACAACGAGATCACGCAGGCCACGAAGGGCTCGACCATCACGAAGGCCGCCGCCGATGCGCTCACCTCGCAGCGGAACGCTCAGACGGCGGGGCTTCAGAACGGGCAGATGTGGGCGCCTGACGGCCGAAGCGTCGTCTCGATCCCCGGATATGTCGATCCGAAGGCACCGCCTCCCAAGACCGATGAGGACCGTGCGTCCGTGCGCGCGGAGGCCGTGGACAAGATCAAGCTGGCTCGCTCCCTCGTCGACCGCTCCAAAAACGGCTGGTTCACCACCGGCTTCGGCTCGGGCATCGCGGGGTCATTCAAGGGAACGCCTGCCTACGATCTCGCACAGGACACTGACACCCTCAAGAATGCTGGTGCCCTTACCCGCATCATGGAGATGTCGGCTCAGAACGGCGGCAAGAACCCGCTGACGCCGCTCTCCAACGCCGACTTCCAGGCGCTTGCAAGCAGCCTGTCGAACCTTGAACCGGGCCAGAGCGACGAGCAGTACCAGCGCAACATCCAGCGTGTCATCGATCTCTATGACCGCGCATATAAAGGCGCTGGCGGCACCGACCTCGAGGGTGAGATCGATCCGAAGCGCAAGCGCCCTGACTTCATTCCGCTAAACCAAGGGGGCAATCCTGGAGGTGGCTCCGGAGGCAATGGGTCTGGTTCCGTCTGGCAGAAGACTTACGGCACCGCGCCCACAGCCCCCGGTGCCGCGCCCACAGGATCGACCATGCAGGCTCAGTCGATCGATCCCCGCATGCAGGCCGAGTTGGACGCCTACTTCCAGCAGCAGGGCCGCAGACTTGATGAGCGTGGGCTTAGCCGTTTCGTAACCGACCTCTACGCACGATACGGCGGTACGCCGGGACCTGGCTTGGACACCTACGCCCAGTCAACGATCAAGGCCCTGCGTGACGGCGGCCAAATCGACACCAACATTCCAGCCCAGACCGTCCCACTGACGGGACTCGACCGTCTGCGCAATGATGTGGTGAACAATCCTGTCGGTGCCGGTGTCGTCGGGTTTGGTGACGCGCTCGGCATGGGGGCCGTCTCGGCTCTTGCTGGCGACGATGTGCGTGCCCTCGGCAGCGCTTCGACAGGCAATACCTTGGGCATGATGGCCGGCCAGATTGCTGGATCAGTGGCTGGAACCAGAGGCCTTGGGATGATGGGTCGGGCTTCAATCGGCCGTGCAGCCCCTTCCCTTCTTGGCGGTGGCGGTCGCGCGCAGTTTGCTCGCGACCTCGGCACCGACGCGGTTTACTCCGGCATCTACGGCACTGCGCAGGGGCAAGACCCGCTCACGTCGGTTGCACTCGGGGTCGGTGGTTCGCTTGCTGGCCGTGGAGTAACTGGTGCCCTCGGATCGGTGGCTGGCGGCCTGTCCAGAACCGCCGCTGCCGATGTCCTGCGGGCACGCGGGATTCCCACAACCGTAGGCCAGTCGCTTGGCGGCTTTGTGAAATCGGCTGAAGATGCGCTGACCAGTGCCCCCATCATCGGCGACATCATCAATGCCCGCCGTCTCGAAGGTGTGCGAGCGTTCAACCAGGCAGCCATGAACGAGGCTGGCGCTCCGATCGGTGCAACTGTTGGTGATGTGGGTCAGGCCGGTGTCGCCGATCTGCGCCGTCAGGTGGGCGACGCATACAACACCGCAACGGCGGGCGTGAACGTCCCGCTGGACGCGCGGTTGAACACAGACCTTTCCGACATCGCCCGGGCGTCCCGCAGCCTACCCTCTGACTATCAAGGGCCGTTCAATGCGATCGGCGAAAGCCGCATTGGTCCGCTGATCGATCGCGGCGCAATGAGCGGTGATGATTACCAGCAGGCGCTGCGCGGTCTGCGAGCGGCACGTCGCAACGCGAACCAGGTCGGGAACACCGGCTTCGAGCAGGAGTATCGCGATCTCCTGACCGACACCATGGGTGCGCTTGAGGGCAACATGCGCCGAGGTGGCGGGGCCAGCGTCGTTGAAGGGCTCGATGCGGCTAATGCCGCGAACCGGAATGTCGCGACGATCGAGGATGCCACGCGCCGCGCGGCAGGAGGCAGCGGATCTGGGGAGAATTTCCTTTTCACGCCAAGCCAACTGCAACGCGCCGGGTTGGCGACAGAGAGCCGGTTCCCCGGCGCCCGCCCGATGGCCGACCTTGCTGATGCAGGACAGCAGGCTTTGCCTTCGCGGATTCCTGACAGCGGGACGGCGCGGCGGGTTGCCCAATTCGCGCTGCCAGCCGCGCTGGGCGGGTCGGGTGCGGCCTATGGTGGTCTGACGGGCGGCGCAGATGGAGCGCAGAGCGGTGCCCTGACTGGCCTCGCTCTCGCCGCAGCGCTTGGACTCGGCGGCACGCGCGGTGGTCAACAAGCGCTCGACAATGCGATCTTCGTACGGCCCGATTTAATTCGTCGCGCGGGCCAAGCTATAACTGCGCGACGCGGCATGTTCGGCCGGGGACTTATCCCGGTGGCGTTGCGGTTAGGTGGGGCGCAATGAACAGCCCGATCGCGAGCACGGCATACATGGCCAGCGGAACGCCTACGATCCAGAGCGCGACGATGATCCTTTTCTCCATCCGCAGGAGCGGATCGTAATGGATGTTTCGTTTCGCATCATACCGCAGCACCACGCCAGCCGCGCGGCGCTTTGCCTTGAAGGCATGGTATCGCTCCACGCCCCAAGCCCAGGCGGCGAGGACCAAAGCCTTGCCGAACATGACCGTTCCGATGTCTGCCATAGCGTGCGGATTACCACCGTTCGCGTTTCGTACCAAGCCTGCGCGATCGTGCCTGAGGGGAGCTTTCATTGACAGACGGCGAACCTGCAAGTGCAGGAAGGCATCAGGACGGGCGGAATACCAACGGAACTTTCGCGCCCGGCGCATCTGGCAATCCGGCTGGTAAAAAGCCGGGGACGCGGAATGCCGCCACGCGCGCCATAGAAGCGATGTTGGCTGGCGAACACGAGGGCCTGACACGAAAGGCGATCGACATGGCCCTTGCTGGGGACACCACCGCGATGCGCCTTTGCCTGGATCGCATTGCGCCTCCCCGCAAGGATGCCCCGATCACGTTTGACCTCCCGCCCATCAAGACGGCGGCAGATACCGTCTCGGCATCCTGTGCGCTGCTGCAGGCGGTTTCGGAGGGCGAGGTAACCCCTGACGAGGCCGGGCGCGTCATGGCTCTCCTGACGGCTCACAAGTCGCTGGTCGAGGCTGGGGATCTGGAGGCACGCATCGCAGCACTGGAGGAGAAGCAGGCATGAACCTTGAACGTCGGATTTCGAAGCTGGAGACGACCCTTGCGTCGTCGGGCGTCGTGACCGTCCTCGTCTACGCCGGAGAGACCTTGGACGAAGCCCGAGAGCGTCATCTGGCGGGCGGCGGGGCTGATCCCATAACCGCCGCGCTCACTGTCTGGATCGATAAGCCGATTCCCCGACTGCACTGAACCCAATCTGGAGAACGACCATGAACAACCCCATCCGCCGCCGTGTCGAGCGTCTGGAAGCGACGCAACCGTCGTCGGCCGAACCCATCACCTGCATTCAGCTTCGTGGTATCGTGCTTGGCGGCGGCGAAGGCCATATCGCCGTGACGACCTTCGACGATGGCCGCTGGCCCCCGTTTGCGATCGAGGCCCACCAATGCCTCGGCTGAGCGCGCGCCTGGAGAGGCTGGAAGCTTTGGGCGCCAACATGTCGGACGCTGCGCTGGTCGAGGCCATTCTGTCCCGCGAGCCCGACCCCACAGCCTGGCTCCTCGCGCCCGGCGGCAATGCGGCAGAGAAGTCGGCTCTGCTCGATCACATTCTCAAGCAAGTCGATGGGCGGTCGAAGGGGCTGCCTCAGGAAAGGAAGCTTCAATGAACAATCACATCCGCCGTATCGAGGCCTTGGAAGTTTCGATGAGCCCGCCGATCGGGCGCACCTGGCACCGGGTGGTCCAGCATGTCGGACAGACCCGTGAGAGCGCGGTTGCAGCCCATGAGGCGGAGCATGGCGCGTTCGGGGCGAATGATGCCGTGGTGCTCCGGCGGATCGTCAGCCCTCCGCATTGATCGGAAGACCGGCTTACTTCGAACTTTTCTGCCCTTGCGGCAGTGGTTGCATAGCGATGGGAGGACTCTCTGGTTCATTGAGCCAAGCGATGACGAGATCGCTTCCTTTTGCCAGCAACAGCCCACCAATGGCCGCGATGATGCCGTATTTGATCTTGTTTCGCTCGATCCAACTTTTCCCTGGCGGCGCGTTCCATTCGTCTCGGAAGAGGTGCTGTTCTTCCAGCAAACGTTGGGAGACCCCTCGCATCAAATTTTGAAACGCGCGAAAGATTGATGAACCACGCCCGCCTTCTGCCTCGGCATCACAGCCAGCAGCACGAAGCCCTTTGGCAAGTATCTGCGGTGCTGCCGCGATATGTTCGGTAAGGGCGGTCTCTAGATCCCGCATCGCGCATTTCCCCTCTCGCCCTCGGCTATCCACTTGGCGAGAGAATTGGCTTTGCAGTTCCTCGAGGGTTGCCCTTGTTCGATCCTCAAAGGCTCGCACGCTGCGTTTGACGGTCGCACCGCTGCGGAGCAGGCCTTTAGCAGAGTGGTCGGCCATCAGCGCCTCTACGTCCGCGCCTATGACCGTTGTAGACCTCCTAAATGCTTGCCTTCCTCGGCCAATGTAGTCCCTCGCCATGGCACCCGCTCCCCTAGCGCCTAGTTACCCATGCACGTCGTCGTCTGCCCCGCCCTCGTACAAGTCGCCGTCCAGCCTTGGTTCGCACTTGCCTGCATGGCCTGCCCGATCGCACCTAGCGCAGCCGCACGCGCCTGCCGCCTCCGCTGATCCTCGACGTTCTTGGCCGGGTAGTAGATCGCAAGGTTCTGGTCGATCAGCGTCAATTCGTCGGCCATGCCCTTTACCGTCGCCGCCTCGAACAGCGCGATGCCGAGATTTTTCAGCCGCGCTTGCAAGGTGGTACTGTCATCCTGTGACGTTTGATTTTTGACGATGGCGGCTTTTTCGTCTGCCGATCGCGCTCGGTCGCGCAACCGGTCGGCCTGCTCCTGCAACCAAAGCTGCGCTCGCTCCGCTGAAGGCTTCTTCTCGACGAAAGCCTTGGTCTCGGTGACAACCTGGGTGCGAGCGCTGTTATAGCCGAGATCGAAGGTAGTCCTCAGCGCTCGGTCCAGGCGATCCTTTGTCGTGGCCGAGTCGGCATTGGGGTCGTTCAACGCTGCCAGTGCTGCGGGCAACTGGCCCTCGGCCTCTCGGTATCTAGCCGCGTATCGTTGCTCCCGGTCGGTCCATGCCTCCTGGAATTCCTTGCTCACAGATCTGGCGATCGCGTCGCCTACCGGAACGACGACAAGTGATAGTGCCAACGCGCAGAGAACCTTTGATCGCATGGTGCCCCCAATGCCTACAACGCAGGTGTACCCGGTGTAAGGCGCTACGCAAGAGAGCGAGGCGTAACAGAAGGGCCATCCTCCAAACGTGAAGGCTCATGGCTCAGTCCGAATTTGCGGGTAATGCGGGTATGTCCCCAACCTAACGCGGGGCTGGTCGTTGTCGGATAGCGGAGCAGATCAGTGAAGGACGGCTTGCGGCCTTCCGAAAACCTCTCGCTCAATTCGGCTAATTGCGACAGCCTCATCGCCCCGGTAAATTGGCATTGCCGCCAATCGGTTCATCGCGCGCTTGCGGAGATCTTGGCCGATCACGCTTTCTTTCTCCAGAAGCGATATGACCTGGACGTCACTGCCCGCTTCATAAAGCGCCTGCATCTGAAGGAAGATTGCATCATTAACGCGCTGGCTAGAAGTTCCAAAGAAAACAGCGACGGCGGGACGTTGGTCCGCCTTGATTAAAAGATCAGGGACAGTGTCCGATAGATCCGATGACACCGGCTCGTCGATCGCGACCTTTGCCCGGTCACCAATACGGTTGAGAATGGCCTTCGCCGCATCCTCCTTAAAAGTGCTGGCAACCTTTTCCTGAGTAAGTAGGAGGAAATCACTCATACGCAGCATCAGGGCAACGAAGCGCATCGCCGCTTGCGGCAATTCATCTTCAGTCATGGCCTGCGTCTGAAGGAGCATTTCGTCCTCATTGAACTCGGCGCCGTGGCTTTCCAAGAGTTGAGCGAACGCAGTCCTTCTTGTCCCGGTCGAGAAATCGACGCCGCGAGCCTCTAAATCGGGCACGGTGTCGCCGCCATCTTCGATACGAAATTTACCGGGAAGCACTTCATCGCGGACAATGTAGAAGCTCACATGATCGCCATCGTCGCGCAAAAAGGCGGTCGCGACAGCATATCCTACTGGCACCTCTACCAAGTTGAGGTCACTGCAGAAGGCCTTGCAAAGCGCCTCTTTCACACCAAATCGCCCTTCATTTCCAAGCGGAAGAATCCCACGACTTCTCTCCAAACGCAAGCCTTCGCGCCGCCGTACATGTCTTTGAAAAGCTCATCCCGTCGATGCCTTTGCCGAGCATCAGGAATGCGTTTCACCCACGGGCCATGGACCAGCGTGCCTGTGGGAGCGTCTGCCACGCTATTCCGTTCGCCGCATAGAGTGTGGAGGTGCCATCCCGTTTCGTGATCGACGTGATATTCAAGGCAGCACAGCACCGTGCAATCTTTGGCGGTTCTCAACGCTAGATGCGCAGACGCCTTTGCCTTCCCCTCATTTAGGATCAGCCTGAGGACGAACTGCTCCCCCGCGTGCTCGAACTCTGCGAAACGCCAAGACCAGGCGCTGCCCAACGCATGCGCGCGCCGACCGGCCTTTGACAGCGGGAATTTAGCTTTTGGGTATTTCCCGCTGCCCCATTCGCCAAAGCTCACCTCAGCCTTATCGGCCAAGATCACGTCTTGAACGCGCAACCTTACCCCCTGAATTTCATGAATGAGCAAGCCCCTCAGCGCCGATCTCAAATCGCGGTGCCTTTACGTGCCATCGTCTGGGACGCTGTTCAAGCCACCCTCACCACCGCCCACGCCTTCTGCTTCGCGTCGCTGTCCTCCTCATCAATGAACTTCAGCCCATCGCCTCCTCGTGCCGCAAACCGGCGCCCGCATTTTCCGATTCATTTTAGAGCTTCTTGTCTGGTGGTTCGAGGCAGCATTTACCCCACTTCAAAACGGCCCCGGTGCCCCACCCCACCCCCACTTCCACCCCTAAGAATAGGGGTGGGGTGGGGTGTGGTTGCGGGGGCACTTTAACCCCCACTTACCCCACCTTTCCCACCCCACTTTGCGAAGTGGGGAGAGTGGTAGAATCAACCCAGCTTCCGACGATTACGAAGGGCTTCGGCCTCCCTTTCGCCGTGGGGCGCTTCTCAACTGTGAGGGCCTTGCTGGCGATCCAAGTGCGCAGCAGGGCCTTGATCCGGTGCTTGTCCTTTTCGGCGTCCATTCCGAGCGCTGTGGCGACGGCGTTGCCAGCCCAATCCTTCGCCTGGACGCTTTCACCCCACTCAGCCCCGTCGATCGCAAGCTGGACCTTGTAGAGATCTCTCGTCTCCAGCCCCTCGAAGGCGTCGGGCCATTCCCACCGGCAAGCGACGCCAACGCTGTCACCATTGGGCAGGTCTACGTTGTTCATGCGGAACCAGTCTGCGCCCTCGGGGGGCGCAAGGTTCGCCTTGTCGTTCTGGGTGCGAAAGTAGAACCCGCGCTCATCTGCATCGATCCCGGCGCGCTCGGCCTCCTCCTTCGTCATCCGGTTGTAGACGACGACGCTGCGGGCGGCCCCAATCAGGGAGACGGCACCACGGCTGCTTTCGGCTGTCACCTCGGCTCCGTTGCTCTTGCGGACGTGGTGCACGAGGTTGATCGCGCAGTCGCACACGTCGGCAATACGTGACCATTCCTTGGCAACCATGTCGATCGCCCGGTTGTCGTTCTCACTGATGGCGTGGGAAGAAACGAAGGGGTCGATGCTGAGGACGTCGATTTTCCGGGCCTGCAACTCGGCGATAACGGCATCGGAGACGGGGCGAACGATCCTGGCGCCGCCTTCCGTCTCCTCCGCAATGCAGATCGGCTGCTCGCGGCCCGAGTCCGCGTACAGGCGGTCGCCGAATTGGCCTGGGCTGAGGTCATAGTGCTGCGCCGCCGCGTGGATGCGCCTTTCGCTTTCCTCCGCAGGGTCTTCGAGGTTGTAGAGCCATACCCGAAGCGGCCCCTCGTGCAGATCTTTGCCTAGCAGTGGGAGACCGCTTGCCATCGCCAGCGCCTCCACGATCTTGACGCTGGACTTGCCGAGGCCGCCGGGCGCAATGTCGAGCGACACGAACTTACGGATCAAGTGCCGACCGTACAGCCACTTACGAGCTGGGATCGTGGCGGGATCACGCCACTGAAAGGGCGTTGCCTTAAGGGCGATGGCGTTCGGTGCCGTAGTCGCTCCAAATTCATCCGCATAGGCCTCATCCGGCGCGAAAGGCGGCAGCATGGATTTGCGCTGTGAGAACGCCTCGCGGACCTTCTCCAGCCCGATGCGGGTCTCTACGTCGTTAGCGTCAAAATTGTCAGGCATGTTCATGCCGCCCTCCCTTGGGGCCGGCCCAGAGGGTACGCGATTTTGGCGCCGATTTCGGCCGCCACAGCCTCCGCCGTTTCGATCCCAGGGTTTTTGTAGGCACCCGTCCGCTGCAACTCCCGCAGTGCCGTCGCTTCATCGTCGTCGGCGAAGACCGTGTATTCCAGATCGGGCCGCAACTCAGACCAGAGCCGCGCCACCTTGGGCATGTTCGCCGTATTGAAGGTCACGATGACCGGCAGGCCAGTGGCTCGATGCACCGTATCGCCAGTGCTGTAGCCCTCTACGAATACGGCTTCGCGCGCAACTGGCGTAAATTCGCCTATCAGCGTGAATAGGCCATTGATCCGACCGCCGTTCAGGAAGCGCTTCTCACCCGTCGGGCGGATACGCTGCAGGTTCCAGATCGTACCTCCCTCATCGCACATGGGGATCAGGATGTCGGAACCGAGTTCACGTAGGGGCCGGGTGTCGAGGTTCTTCTCGAATGCGTACATATGGCCCGGAGCTACGGGGCGGGCGCAGGTCCAGAGATTAGCAGCATCGAGCGCTGCTTCCGCCTCATTTTGCCGCCGCTCGCCTTCACGACGTTCGCGTGCCTCCTTCCATTCGCGTTGCAAAGCTGCACGCTCCTCGACGGAAAGGGCGGGGCCAGAAGCATCCGCCTTCCATTTAAGCGTGCCGGTGCTCTGCCTGTAGTTGCCGAAGGCGCCTGCGGGACGGGCATCAAGGTAAAGGATCGCCCACCCATTCTTGCGGCCCTTGCCGTCTCCCTTGCAACGGAAGCGAATGAGTGAGCCAGAAGCAAGACGGGCCGCGATCGGCTCATCGGGTTCGACGCCATTTGCCATCATGAACACGATGAAACTGTCGATGTGGTCGGCGCAGCTCATGCGGCACCCTCCGAGCCCTTCACGGTGGCGATGGTCAACGGGCGACCGGGTGCCAGCTTGCGGATGAGTCCAACCCATTGGGCCTCGAACTCCGGTTGCGTCTCGACGAGCAAAGCGTTCCTGCGCGCCGTGGATGCCGCAAACGCCAGCGCGTCATAGACCGGCTCCAGCGCTGCGCAGGAGACGACCGCAAAGGTCTGCGAGGCACGGATGATCCTGCGGACTGAGGGCATGTGGAAACCCGCAGGCCCGAGAGCCTCGTGCAGGTCATCGCCGATGATGGTGATGGCCGAGCGTTTCCGATCGACGGGTAGGCGGAAAGCCTCGCCGCTCTGGCGAACGAACATGAGGCCCACCTTATGGTCACGCACCGCTTCGAGGATCGGGACGAGATGGGGTTCCGCCTCGTCGAGCTTCCGGTCGATGTGGGTGCGCGAAATGACTGAATGGATCATTCCGAGCCCCCTTCAGAAACGATGCACATCACGAACACACCGGTGCCAGCACCACGGGCGATGGCCTCGGCATAATCGTGCGCTTCAATGAACGTGGGGAACCAACGCCCCTTGCCCGAAGCTGCGGGGCATAGATAAGGTTCGACTTCGTAACCGTTCCCAAAAGGAGAACGGTCTAGGAGAATGGCGGACCTATCGGGGAACGACAGTAGCGTGCCGGTCATCGTGCGGCCCTCCCGCGAGCGGATGCAGCGACCCAGACGATGGCGCTCTTGCCGTTGGCATTGCGACGGCGCGCACCACTGTCCCGGATGAAGCCCATTTCCCGCAGTTCTGACGTGCGGGGCTGAATGGAGTCCCGACCGATGCGGACGACTGCAACCAGTTCGTTCGTCGTCAGGCCTCGGCTGCCGGCGGCGCGAATAGCCCGCAGCGCAACACGCTGGAGGTGCCCTACCGACATCTCGATAGCCTCCGCAGCTTCAATGGACGTGTCTACGCCGCGATGGCCGGGCACATGGGGATAGATCGGTTCGTGAATCACGAGCGGCCTCCCTCTGCGAGCTTGGGCAAGCCAGCACGCTCTAGCAGCGTCGCCAGCCATTCGATCTGCGCCGGAGTGAGCGGCTTGGGATCAACGGCCGTCTGACCGAGGAACGAGCCTGCCTTGCGGGTCAGATGCTGATCGGAGTTGAGCAACGCGAGCGCGGCGGACCGTGGCGTGGCGAAGGGATCAGCCATGTGCACCTCCGTCGCCTCGCAGGAAAGCTCCTGCGGTTTCGGATGCCTCAGCCTCACGCTTGGCCATCTCAACCAGCATGGCCCCAAGGCCGACCAGCATAGCAGCATCGTCCAAACGGATTTCGCCTCGGTGATCGGCCAAGAACTGCGCTAGCTGTTGAGCGCCGCCGAGCCAGAAACCGGACACATCCCAATCGTCGGGAAGTCTGGTCTCCTCCAGCATGATCGAGAGAAATTCTGCCGCTTCCGGCGTCACGATGTCGTCAGCCATGTGCGCCTCCCCAAGCTAGGGCGGCGATGGTGCGCGCGCGACTGTCAGGAAGGCCGAAGAGGCGAACGAGACGTTGCGCCTGCTGGCCGATCAGATTATCCTCGTCAGTGCTGCTGTAGAGGAAATTTGTGGGGGCCTGCACCACGCCAATGGTGCGGGCCTTTCGCGTCTTACGGGGCGACGCTGCCCTCGCGGTGGTGCGCATGGCGCTTCACGCGGCCTGATCCACGAGGGCGCGGATGCTGGCGGTCTTCACGAGGGTGCGGCGGCCTACTTTTACGGTTTCCAGCTTGCCCTGTCCGATCAGGTCGTAAATCTTGGTCCGGCCGAGGCCGATCGCCTTCTTCGTATCGTCGATCGTGAGGGTGAGAGGTTCCATTTCCACTACTCCGGCACGAGCGGTTAATCCGCTTACGTGGTAGGTAGTTCGTGGCCGTTCACACCGTTTCAGGTCGTGTGAGCAAGTGAAATAGTAGTCCCCGCTGCCGCCCGGCGGACCAATTCCTCGGCGTGTTCACGATCAAAGGGCCAGGCGGGATGCGCTTTCCACTCGGTCAATAACGCTTCGACCCGTTCCCGGCCTGGAGCATCGGGCTCACTGGCATCGGCGCCGCAAACCTCTGTGGCCCAGCGGAACAATGACGATGCGCTGACCTTGAAGCCTTCGTGTTTGAAGATTGCGGCCACTGTCGATCGGGCGGCGGCATTGGAAACGCCGAGTTCCTCCAGCAGGCGGACGTAAGCCACCATATGAGCCTTTGCTACCCGTTGCCCCTGATTGTCGCCTCCACGCGAAGTGCCTGATCGTGGACGAAGCCTATCGGGTACACCCCCGCCGTCGAGTGAAACGAGGTCAAATCGGAGACCGCGCAGAGCTGCTAGGCCCTCGCCAGTAGCGAAAGGCGGCAACGTTTCGAGACTTTCAATTATCCGTGAAACGACGCGCGCATACTGGTGCGTCACCTCTGGCTCAACCGGCTCGATGATTCCGAGCTGATCGAGTTCATCCTGCGTAAGGATAAGCCGTTTCGTCCGGATGCCTTCATAGATGAGATAGACCCTATCAAGCTCCTTGAGCTCATTCAGCAGCTCAGAGATCCAATCGGACGGGTTTGGCCAACCTTCAGCCATTATGGGCCTCGCCGATGTAAACGCCCCACGAATCCATGAGAGTCCGACGCATCTCCATGAACTTGGTCCGCTTGTAGGCCCGCACCACCTTGTCCGGCACGGTATGCGCCAAGGCAGCTTCCGCCACCGCATCAGGCACGTCCGGCATCTTCTCCGCAGCCCAATCCCGGAAGGACGAGCGGAATGCGTGGGCGTTGTAGATCAGCCCAGCGTCCCGCATTACCTTGCTGAGTGCCATGTCGGACAACGGCTTGAGACGCTGTCCGGGGAAGATCAGCGCTTTGGGATCGACCTCCCTTTTGCCTTTGATCTCAGACAGCAGCGCCATGGCTGCCTTGCTAAGCGTGACGGTGTGCGGCTCGCGCAGCTTCATGATCTCAGCAGGCCGGTTCCATTCCGCCTTCTTGAAATCGATCTGCCCCCATGCTGCGAAGCGGACCTCGCCGGGGCGGGCAGCGGTCAGGATCAGGAACATCAGGGCTCGCCGCCCGCTGGTTTGGCTTTCGTCAGCTAGTCGGGTCATGAAAGCGGGCACATCTGGATAGGGCATCGCTGCGAAGTTTCCGCCCTTTGGCTGTTTGGGCAGGCCCACGCCGACCGATCGCCCCGGAGCCTCTGTGGCCCGCCAGCCCTTGGAATGAGCGAAGTTCAGCACCTGCCCCACACGCATACGGAGCTTGCGAGCCAGTTCCGGCTTCGAAGTCCAGATGGGCGTCAGCATCTTTTGGATGTTGGCCGCGTCGATCGTATCAACCCGGCGATTGCCCAGCGAGGGAAAGGCGTAGGTTTCCAGGGAGGACAGGAAGGCGTCTGCGCTCTTACCCACCCATCCGGACTTGAGAGCGGCATGCGTCTTCTTTGCCGCTTCCTTGAAAGTTGGGATGGGGCGCCGGTCACGATCGCGCTCGGCGATAGGGTCACGCCCGTTGAGGGTATGTTTCCGCAGCTCGGCGGCCTTCTCACGGGCCTCGGCCAACGTCAGAGCCGCCAGCGATCCAAGGCCGATGTCCCGGCGCATCTTGTCGCGCTGCACCCTGAGGATCCAGGACTTGGCGCCCGTAGGCTTCACGACCAGATAGAGCCCGTCGCCATCACCATGACGCCCGGGCTTTGCATTTTTCACTCCAAGGGCATTGAGCTTGCCCATTCTGTTCCCTCATCCGTTACCACACAAAGCCGTGGTTTGCCGCGAATAAAAGAGAACATATGCGAACACTCGGATTGGCACAACCTAGGGAAACCGGGCGAGTCGAGGATAACCCCGAACATTCGCGAACAAAGAGTTATGATCCTGTCGGGTGCACCATATCCCCACATTGACGTCTCATCGCCCCCGCGCAGTTCATCGCGCCCGCGGCGCTGTCTGCCGTTAACATGCGTTAAGACCTGCAGCTTGCACGTGCGTTGCCGCGTTGCAGCAGGCAGTATCAGCAAGACGTGAGCCGCACATTGTCCAATGTTCAACGTGCCCATTTCTGGGGCATCAAGGCCGCGCAGGCCGGCATTCCGCTTTCCAGCAATCCTTACGCCAGTCCCCAGCAGAGAGCCGCATGGGAAGCCGGCTATCGCCACGATCCGTTTGCGCAGGATCGGCGGCATTCACTGCCCAATTGAGGCGGAATTTCTCTATTTCAGCTTGAGCGGCAGCCCCGCAGCGACGAATTCGACTTCATCGACCGTCGCGGCGATGGTCTGGTTCAGGCGTCCCGCTTCGTCGCGGAAGCGCCGGGCGAGGGCGTTCTCGGGGACGATGCTCAGGCCCACCTCGTTGGATACCAGCGCCAGCGGGACCGGGCAGCGGCGGATCGCCTCCTGCAAAGCCGCGACCGGCCCGTCCAGCGGCAGGTCCGCCAGCATCAGGTTCGATAACCACAGTGTCAGGCAGTCGACGAGCACCGCATCCGCCTCCCGCGCGGCCCTGTCGATGGCGCCTGCCAGATCGAGCGGTTCCTCCAGCGTGGTCCAGCGCGGCCCGCGATCCTCGCGGTGGCGGGCGATGCGTTCGGTCATTTCACCGTCGAACGCCTGCCCGGTTGCGATGTAGGAAAGGCGGCCGGGCTGCGCTTCTATGCGCGCCTGCGCATGGCGGCTCTTGCCGGAACGGGCGCCGCCCAAGACCAGAAGGCTGCGCATCATAAGGTAACTCCCGCCAGGGCGAGTAGCCCGTCGATGTCCAGATGGCGCTCCATCGCCTCGGCCAGCGCATCGAGTGCGGCATCGACGCGGGCGTCGTTGTCGAAGCCGTCCGACTGCGCGCCGATGCGGGCGAGCAGGGCGCTGCGAAGGCCCGGCTTGGCGAGCAGGCCGTGGCAGTAGGTGCCGAAAGTCCGCCCGTCTCGCCCGATGGCGCCGTCCGCGCGGCCCTGCGCCAGTCGCGCGAAAGGCCGCGCGGCGTCGGGCCCCTCGGTCACGCCCATGTGCATCTCGTAGCCTGCGAACGGGGCGTCCATCGCCGTGCCCTCGACTTGCTGCAGCGTCTTGCGGCCCGCCAGCACCGTCGTCACGTCGAGCAGGCCGAGCCCGGCGACTTCGCCCGGAGGCCCCTCGATGCCGAGGGGGTCGGCGATGGTCCGGCCGAGCATCTGGTAGCCGCCGCAGATGCCCAGTACCGCCCCGCCGCGCCGGTGATGGGCGAGGACGTCGATGTCCCAGCCCTGTGTCCGAAGGAAGGCCATGTCGGCGATCGTCGCCTTGGAGCCGGGCAGGACGATCAGCGCCGCCTCGGCCGGGATCGGGGTGCCGGGCGGGATCATCGCGACGTCCACGCCGCTCTCCTGCCGCAGCGGGTCGAGGTCGTCGAAGTTGGCGATGCGCGGCAGGATCGGGCAGGCGACCAGCAGCTTGCCCGGCTTCGCGCCGAGCCCGCGTTCGAGGATCACGGCGTCCTCGCTCGGCAACCGTGCGACGGCGGGCTCCCACGGCAGGACGCCGAAGCCGCGCCAGCCGGACAGGCGCTCGATCGCCTCGTAGCCGTCGGTGAAGAGGGCGGGATCGCCGCGGAACTTGTTGATGATGAAGCCGTGGATCATCGCCGCGTCCTCGGGATCGATCACCGCGCGGGTGCCGACCACGGCGGCGATGACGCCGCCCCGGTCGATGTCGCCCGCCAGCACCACCGGGACGTTGGCGGCGCGCGCGAAGCCCATGTTGGCGATGTCGCCGCTGCGCAAGTTGATCTCGGCGGGAGAGCCCGCGCCTTCGACGAGAACGAGGTCGCAGCGCGCCTCCAGCCGGCGGTAGCTTTCGAGCACTTCGCCCAGCAAGGGACGGCGCGCCTCGCGGAAGTTGGCGGCGCCCAGCGTGCCGCGCACCTTCCCGTGGACGATCAGTTGCGAGGTGCGGTCGGCCTGGGGTTTCAGGAGCACCGGGTTCATGTCGACATGGAGCGGCGCGCGCGCGGCGATGGCCTGCAGCGCCTGCGCGCGGCCGATCTCGCCGCCCTCGGGCGTGACGGCGGCGTTGTTCGACATGTTCTGCGGCTTGAACGGCAGGACGGTGAGCCCCCGGTTGGCGGCGGCGCGGCAGAGCCCTGCGACCAGCACCGACTTGCCGACGTCGGAGCCGGTTCCCTGCAGCATCAGGCCAGCCATGCGATTCCCATAGCGATGATCCCCAATATCAGGCCCAGTATCAGGCAGGCGCGCCGGTAGATCGTCAGCGCGCGGGAGAGGTGGTGCGGTGTCGCGATGCCGCCTTCACCGATCCACGGCTTGTCGGCAAGCACGCCGTCGTAGGCGATCGGCCCGGCGAGGCGGATGCCCAGCGCGCCGGCCATCGCCGCCTCGGGCCAGCCCGCGTTGGGCGAGGCGTGGCGGGCGTGGTCGCGGGCCATGATGCGCCAGCCTTTCAGGCCTGCGAGGCACAGCAGCACGCCTGCAAGCCGCGCGGGGATGAGCATGACGAGATCGTCGAGGCGCGCGGCGGCCCAGCCGTAGGAGCCGTAAGGCTCCTCGCGGTGGCCGATCATGCTGTCGGCGGTGTTGATCGCCTTGAGCATCCACGCGCCTGGCAGGCCCAGCAGGAGCAGCCAGAACAGCGGCGCGACGACGCCGTCGCAGAAGCTCTCGGCCAGGCTCTCGATGGCGGCGCGGGCGGTGGCGGGCGCGTCTAGATTGCGGGTGTCGCGGCCGACGATCATGCCGACGGTGCGGCGTGCCTCGGGCAAGTCGCCGCGCAGCAGGGCGTCGCGGATCGGGCGGACGTGGTCGTCGAGGCTGCGCGCGGCCATCGCGGGCCAGGCGAGCACGGCGAGGATCGGCCAGGCCCATGCGCCTGCGAGGGCGCGGACGGCGATCTCGATCGCGAGAGTGAGACCGCCGGTGAGCGCGACGAGCAGCGCGGTGGCGAGCATGCCCGCGAGGCGGCGCCGTGCGGGCGAGGCGTCGCGGCGGTTGAGGCGGCGCTCGCAAGCGCGGATGATCCGGGCGAAGAGGCCGACGGGGTGGCCGGTCAGGGCATGGAGCCGGGCGGGCCAGCCGAGCGCGGCCTCGATCGCGAGTGCGGCGGCGGCGATGGGTTCAGCCATGGCGGAGCGCCCGGTCGAGGCGGTCCAGCGCGGCGGGATCGGCAGGGACGCCGAGGCGCAGGGTGTCGGGGCGCTCGGCGAAAGGACGGGTGAGGATGCGGGCCTTGGCCAGCCGCTCGAACAGCGCGCCTGCGTCCACGCCCGAGAGGTAGCGGAACAGCGGGCAGGCGCCTTGCGGGGACAGGCCGTGGCGCTTCAGCACCGCGTCGAGCGCGGCGGCCCGGCCGGGGAGTTCGGCGTGGGTGCGCTCTATCCACGCGGCGTCGGCATAAGCGGCGCGGCCGAGTTCGAGCGCGGCGGTGTGGAGGGGCCAGCTGCCGATCAGGGCGCGCAGGCGGTCCAGCACTTCGCTCGGCGCGATCACGAAACCGAGGCGTAGCCCTGCGAGGCCGAAGAACTTGCCGAACGAGCGCAGGACGATGAGGCGGCGGTGATCCGTGACGTGGCGGGCGACGCTGGCTTGCGGGTGACAGTCGGCGAAGGCTTCGTCGGCGATCAGCCAGCCGCCTTGCGCGGCGATGGCGTCGTGCCAGCCGAGCACGGCGGCGGCTCCCCGCAGCAGGCCGTCGGGGTTGTTGGGGTTGGCGAGGACGACGGCCTCGGCACCCTCGGTTGGCGCGGCGAAGGCGATCGGGCGGGAGCGGGCGAAAGCCTCGGCATGGGTGCGGTAGGCGGGGGCCAGCGCGCGGCCGGGCAGGTCCAGCATTCCGGCGAGGAGGCGCAGCGCGGTCTCGCTGCCGGGGACGGCGCAGACGTGGCGGGGCTCGGCGCCGAAGTGGCGGGCAGCGGTCCGTTCGAGGGCGGCGAGCGCTTCGGGATCGGGCAGGGCGTGCCAATCGATACGCAGATTGTCGGGTGGGCTCCAAGGCACGGGATTGAGGCCGGTGGAGAGGTCCAGCCACTGCGCCGGATCGCCGCCGTAAAGGCGCGCGGCTTCGGCCAGGCGGCCGCCGTGGTGGAGCAGGTCGGGGGTCACGGCAGCAGCACCAGCGCGAGTAGCAGGGCGGTCTCGACCAGCTCGATCCCGGCACCGTGGCCATCGCCCGAGATGCCGCCGAGCTTCGCACGCAGCCACCAGCCCCACAGCGGCACGGCGACGAACAGCGCCAGCAGCGCGGGCGAGGTCAGCACGACGGCGAGGATCGCGGCGAGGCTCCAGCCGATCAGGTGCAGGCGGCCGACGCCCTCGCGGAAGCGGGAGCCGAGGCCGGAGTGGAGCGGCGGCAGGAACAGCGTCCAGCCGATCGGGGCGATGCGCGCCAGCACCGGCACCATGACCAGCGCGGGCCATTGCACGGGGGTAAGCGCGTGCAGCAGCACCAGCTTGGCGAGCAGTTGCAGGCCGATCGCGACGACGGCGAAGCTGCCTACGTGCGGGTCGGCCATGACGGCGGAGAGGCGCGCGCGGTCGCCGTGGGCGGCTCCCGCACCGTCCGCCACGTCGCCGAGGCCGTCGAGATGCAGTGCGCCGGTGATCGCCACCCACGCGGCAAGCGCGGCCAGAGCGCCCAGCCACGGATCGCGCGGCTGGAGCAGCCACCATGGGAGCGCTGCCGCCGCGCCCACCGGCAGCCCGGCGACCGGGAACCAGCGCATGGCCTTCGCGAAATCCTGCGCGTCGGCCTGAACGGCGGGGAGCGGCAGGCGGGTGAGGAACTGAAGGGCGAGGACGAGGTGCTTCATGAGGATTTCCCCGGCCTCACCGTCATTGCGAGCGCAGCGAAGCAATCCAGGGCAGTGCTGCGCCGCCCTGGATTGCTTCGCTGCGCTCGCAATGACGAGGGGTGGGGAGGCCGGGCGGGGCGGGGCATGCGCGCGGAGGGGAGGGTCATGTACTCAACCCCACGATCTGCGCGCCTTCGCCAGGCCAGAGGCGCAGGCTCAGCACGCTCGCATAAGGCAGGTCGAAGGCCCAGACTTGCGGCTGCTCCATGTGGAACAGTACCGCCAGCGCCGCGCGCATCGCGCCGCCGTGAGTCAGCACGAGGCTCGGCACCGTGATCCCCGCCAGCGCCCGCTCCACCCGCGCGCGCAGGGCCGACCAGCGCTCGCCGCCCGGCGGGGCGTGGGCGTCGGGGTCCTGCCAGAAGCGGGCATAGGCGGCAGGGTCGACCTCCGCGGCGGCAAGGCCGGTCCAGTCGCCGAAATCCAGCTCGCGCCAGTCGGGATCGACGCGGTGCTCCAGCCCGCGCGCGGCGGCGATGCGTGCGGCGGGATCGTGGGTGCGGCTGAGGTCCGAGGACACCACGCGGTCGAACGCCAGTCCCTCGGCGCGCGCGACACAGCGGGCGATCTCGGACGGCAACGCGGGCTCGTCCCGGTGGCCCAGCAGGAGGCCCGGCCTTGCCGGAGCGCCGTGGCGCATCAGGTGGAGCGCGATGCCGCTCATGCCTTATCGGTCACCGCCGCTTCGTCGAACGTCGCCATCCGGTTGTGCGTCGCCAGAGCCCCGCGCACGATCGGCACCGCCAGCGCAGCGCCGGTGCCTTCGCCCAGCCGCAGGCCGAGGTGAAGCAGTGGCTCCAGCCCCAGCTTGTCCAGCAGCCGCACATGCCCCGCCTCGGCCGAGCAGTGTGCGGCGATGCAATGATCGGTGAAACGCGGGTTGTCCCGCAGCAGCGGCAGGATCGCGGCCGAGGCGATGAACCCGTCCAGCAGCACCGGCACTCGCGCCAGCCGCGCGGCGAGGATCGCGCCCGCCATCGCGGCGATCTCGCGCCCGCCGAGAAGGCGCAACGTCTCGAAGGCGTCGATGGCGGCGCCGGAATGCAGCGCCACGGCCGCCTCCACCGCCACCGCCTTGCGCGACAGGCCGAGGTCGTCGATCCCGGTGCCGCGTCCGATCCAGTCCTGCGCGGAGCCGCCCAGTACGGCGGCGCAGAGCGCGGCGGCGGGCGTGGTGTTGCCGATGCCCATCTCGCCCACCAGCAGCAGCCGGGTATCGGCGCCCAGCGCGGCGGCGCCCCGGTTCAGGGCGTCGAGGCATTCCTCCGCGCTCATGGCCGCCTCGCGGGTGATGTCGCCGGTCGGCCGGTCGAGATCGAGCGCCACCACCGAAAGCCGCGCGCCGCAGGCCTCCGTCAGCGCGTTGATCGCCGCGCCGCCCGCCTCGAAGTTGGCGACCATCTGCACGGTGACCTCCGGCGGATAGGCGCTGACGCCCTGCGCGGTGACGCCGTGATTGCCCGCGAAGACGACGGCCTGCACCGGGTCCGCCTCGGGCCGCTCGCAGCCTTGCCAGCCGGCCATGAACACCGCGATGTCCTCCAGTCGGCCGAGCGCGCCGGTGGGCTTGGTGAGGCGGGCCTGACGGTTCAGCGCGGCGGCGCGGCTGGCCTCGTCGGGTTCGGGCAGCGCGGCAAGGGCAGCGGCGAAGGAGGCGGGATCGGCGAAACGGGTCATGTGCAGACGTAGCCTTCCGGGGGCGTGCGGGTGATGAAGTGGCCCTTCACGCCTTGCGGCCATTCCTTGAAGGGCACGCGGCCGTGCTCGCTTTCGGCATGGCGCGCCGCATATTCGAGGATGGCGCGGGCGGCGTCTTCGTCCGGCATGAAGTCGCCCAGCACGTAGCCGACCTTGCCCGGTGCGCGGACGTGGACGGTGCAGTGGCGGCTGCAGGCGAAGAGGCAGGGCATGGCCTGGATCTGGACGCCCTGCAGGTCCGGGTCGGTGGCCTGAACGCTGCGCATCGCCGCTTCGAGCAGGGCGCCGCCCCGCTGGCCGGTCTCGTCCTCGCGGGCGTCGGCGGTGTGGCGGCAGGTGTTGCAGACGACCACCGAAGGGCCGGGAGGTACGGGGGTCAGCATGGGGGTGTTTCTCTTGAGGGCAGGCCCGCCCTGCTGCGGTTGAAAGCTAGTTTGTCATCCCCGCGAAGGCGGGGACCCAACTGATGCGGGTGCAACAGGCGAAGTCGGGAGATGGGTTCCCGCCTTCGCGGGAATGACGACGGTACTATCAAGGACGGTTCCGCTTCAGGCAGCGGGCTCCCAAGTCTTGGGCAAGTCTCCCCTCCCGCTTGCTGGAGGGGGCGGGGGTGGGCCTTCCTTGTCATCAGAACCGGCTGCGCACGCCGACGTAGACCGTCCGTCCCAGCGCGGAGTAACCCGCCGCCGTCTGGTAGTCCTTGTCGGTCAGGTTCTCGACGCGGCCTTGCAGCATCAGGTTCTCCTTGATCCGCACTTGCGCGCGAAAGTCGATCAGCCAGTAGTCGTCCAGCTTCGCGGTGCCGGTGGCGGCGTTGAAGGTCTCGCCCGAGTAGCGCGCCGCGACGCTGGCGCGAAGCCCTTGCGGCAGGTCGATGCCCGCTTCGGCATTGGCCATGTGGCGCGGTACGCGCTGCAGCTGGCGGCCATAAGTCGAGGCGCCTTCGGTGCGGTCCTCGGCGCGGGTCCAGCTGTAGTTGCCCTCGGCAAACAGCACGCCCAGCTTCGCAGACGCGGCGAGTTCCAGGCCGCTGGCCTTGGCCGTCTTGACGTTGGCGTAGTAGCCGAAGCGCGTGGTCGTGGTGCCGGGGATGTAGCAGGCGGTGGGGAGCGTGCCGCCTGAATCGCTAGCCGTCGGGCAGTAGGCGAAGTCGATCAGGTTGTCGGTGTCGCGCTGGAACCACGTGGCGGTGAGGCGCAGCGCCTCGCCGAAGTTCTGCTCGGCACCCACTTCCCAGCCCTTGGCCTTCTGCGGGGCGAGGTCGGCGGTGCCGTAGGCGCTGTACATCTGGTAGAGCGAGGGGGCCTTGAAACCCTCGTCATAGCTGGCGCGCAGCACCGTGGCGCCTTCGTTGGGGGTATAGGCCGCGCCCGCGCTCCACACGGTCTGCCCGCCGAAGCGCGACTGGTGATCGTAGCGCGCGCCGCCGTCGAGGGTGAGGCCCTTGACCGGGCTCACGCGCAGTTCGGCGTAGAGGCTGTCCATGTCCACCGCGTAGGGCGTCAGCGTATAGGGCGTGGCGGAGTTCGTCGGCGAGGCGGTGGTCATCCGCTGCTCCTCGCGCTCGGCGCCGAACACGGCCTGGATCGCGTCGCTGAAGGTGTAGGTGCCCTGGTACTCGTAGCGGCGCAGGCGGCCGTGCGCGTCGAAGGTGATCGCGCGGATCGAGCGGGTGGGGTCGAAGTTCTCCCGGTCGGTGACGTTCTGCAGCACCGCGACGCGGTTGACGAGCTTGCCGTCCAGCAGCGCGAAGTTGAGGCCGGCGTAACCCGACCATTCCTTCGTGGTGCCATAAGCGAGGGTGTCGCCCGAAGTGCCGTCGAAATCGTTCTTCCCGTCGGCCCAGTAGCCACGCAGGTCGAGGCTGACGCCGGGGGCGACGCGCACCGTGACGGTGCCGCTGGCGGCGCTGCGCTGGAAACCGTCGGCCTCGGTCCCGTTCGCGCGGGCGGAGATACCGTCGGTGGTGAAGCGCGAGGCGGAGAGGCGCCAGTCGATGAGGTCCGAGGTGCCGCCCACGCCCGCGCGGGCGGAGACGGTGTCATGGGTTCCCGCCTCAACGGCGAAGCTGCCTTCGAGCGGCTCGGTCGGGCGGCGGATGCGCACGTTGACGACACCGCCGGTCGCGTCGCTGCCCCACAGGATCGACTGCGGCCCGCGCAGGATCTCGATGCGGTCGACGTCGTCGAGCAGCAGGTTGGAGAAGCCGTAGCCGCCCGCCGTCGCCGAGGGATCGGACAAGCGCATGCCGTCGATCACCATCACGGTCTCGCCCGCATCGGCGCCGCGGATGCGCAGAGAAGTGGTGGTGCCGTATCCGCCGTTGCGCGACATCGAGACGCCGGGGGTACGCAGCAGGGCATCGGTCAGGGCGATGGGCTGCAGGGCGACGATCGCGGGCTCGCCCAGCACGGTCACGGTGGCGGAGACGCGCTCGATCGCGACGGGGGTGCGAAGCGCGCTGACGAGGATGTTGTCGGCCGCGCCTGGTGTACTCTCGGTGTCGCCAGGTGCCGTTGTGGTATCGTTGGGTGCCGCTGTGTCCGCAAGCGCCGGAGAGGCCGAAACGAGCAGCGTGATGGTGGCTGCGGTCGTGGCAAGGTACTGTTTCACTGGTATTCCTTCATGCAAACGGCGGTGCTCCGCCGGCTGGTGAAGGATCATGGGCAGTGGGCGCGGACAGACAGCGCGACACCTCCCGCAAGCCCCCTCAGGCCGCCGGAACGATGGCTGTCGTTGCGCGAGGAATGACTTCCCCCGTTCGTCCGGCACACCCTGTCCGGTCGAAGAACGACGGCGACGGGCAGGTCTCCTGGCTCACGGGTCTTCGCCCATTTCGGCCGCCTTCTCAGGGACTTGCATCCCCAATGGCATGTGGCCGAACGGCTCTCCGCTTACAGTTGCAGGGGCAGCCCGGGTATTTCACCCGCGTTCCCTTTCAATCCCCTCGCGGGGAACCTGTCGCGGCGCGGCAAGTATCGTGCGCCGGGCTGCCGCGCAAGAGGCCAATGCTTGCGCCAACCTGCGGGAAACCATAGGTGCGGAGGCGATGGACACTCCGCGCCAAGACGATGCCCCGGCCTGCCCGGCCTACCTGATAAGCGCTCCGTCCTCGGGTCAGGGCAAGACGCTGGTGACCGCGGCATTGGCCCGAAGGCACCTCAAAGCGGGCAGAAAAGTGCGCGTTTTCAAGGTTGGGCCGGACTTCCTCGACCCCATGGTGCTCGAAGTCGCGAGTGGCGCGCCGGTCCATCAACTCGACCTTTTCATGTGCGGAGAAGCGCAGTGTCGCGCCCTTCTCCACGAAGCGGCGCACGAGGCCGAGCTGATCCTCGTCGAAGGCGCGATGGGCCTGTTCGACGGCGATCCCAGCGCCGCCGACCTCGCCGGGCGCTTCGGCCTTCCGGTGCTTGCGGTGGTCGATGGATCGGCGATGGCGCAGACTTTCGGGGCGGTGGTCCACGGTCTTGCGACGTATCGGCCGGGGCTGGAGGTCCATGCGGTGATCGCCAACCGCGTCGGCAGCGCGCGGCACGCGGAATTGCTGGAGCAGGGCGTGCCTCCGTCGGTGAAGTGGCTCGGCACTTTCCCGCGCGAGGCCGGAGTGACGCTGCCCGAGCGGCACCTCGGGCTGGTGCAGGCAGCCGAGGTCGCGGATCTCGACGCGCGACTGGATCGGGCGGCGAGCCTGCTGCCTGATGCCGTGCTGGACCTGCCGCCGCCGGTGAGCTTCCCGGCGCCCGAGGTCCCGGAGGAAAGCCCCAATCTGGGGGGTCTGCGCATCGCCATCGCGCGGGACGAGGCTTTCGCCTTCATCTACCACGCCAACTTGCGATGGCTGGAACGGGCAGGCGCGCAGCTCGCCTTCTTCTCACCGCTTCATGACGCGCGATTGCCCGATTGCGAGGCGATCTGGCTCCCCGGAGGTTATCCGGAACTGCATCTGCAGACGCTTGCCGCCAATGCGCCGATGCTGGAAGCGATCCGGGCACATCATGCGGCGGACAGGCCGATTCTCGCCGAGTGCGGGGGCATGCTCTACGCCTGTGCATCGCTGACGGACGTAGAGGGGTATCGGGCCGATCTGCTCGGATTGCTGGAGGGGCACGCCGCGATGCAGCGGCGTTTCGCCGCCCTCGGCATGCAGCACATCGCGCTGCCGGGAGGGACCTTGCGCGGGCACACGTTTCATTATTCGCGGCTGGAAACCGGGCTCGTCCCGGAGGCTCGCGCCAGCACGCCGGACGGGCGGGACGGGGAAGCGCTCTATCGCGTCGGCTCGCTCACGGCGAGCTACATGCATGGCTACTTCCCGTCCGCTCCCGAAGCGGCGGCGCGGTTTTTCGTTCAGGCTTCGACCAGCGACTGACCTTCGGTGAGGATCGCGGCCTCCTTGCGCGGATCTTCGCTGGCCTCGACGATGCCGGGTTCGGGCACGCGGAAAACCTTGGCTGCGTCCGCCTTGTCGCCGAGGTTCTCGCTAGACGACAGGCTGATGAGCCATGGCGAGAGGAACAGGCCGACGATGATCGGCGAGAGCCAGATCGCCGTCGTCATGTCGAGGAACGCGGTCGCCGTCAGGCCCGCGCCGAGCAGCAGGTGCTCGCGCAAGTCGGGCAGCACCTCGCGCACGGTGATGCGGCGGGCATCGCGGGTCTGGGTGTTCCAGCCCGCCGAGATGCCCAGCAGCAGGCCGAGCAGTGCCTTGGTCTGGGTCACCATGGTGATTGGTGCGAGCAGCATGGCCAGTACCGTCTCCAGCAGGACCGAGCGGACGGCCGCGAAGCCGCCGCCGAAGCTGCGACGCCGCTCGCCGTCGGCCAGGACCCAGATCAACCCCATGATCTTCGGGCCGAACAGCAGCATCACTGTCAATGCCAGCACGCTTGGCGGGGCGAGGGTGACGAAGCCGCCATCGCCATGCGTCGCGACCTGGCCGATCATCGTCAGGATCAGCAGCAGCCAGCCCGGCGAGGTGAGGTAGGCCGAAGCCCCGATCAGCAGGTGCAGGCGGCTGGCCCAGTGCAGGCCCGAGGCGCCGAGCAGCTGCAGGTGCTGCAGGTTGCCCTGCATCCAGCGGCGGTCGCGGATCGCCATGTCGATGATCGTCGGCGGGAATTCCTCGTAGGAACCGCCGATCATGACCATGTGGACCGCCCAGCCGCGCCGACGCAGCAGGGCGGATTCAAGCATGTCGTGGCTGAGGATATGGCCGCCGAACGGCGCCTTGCCGGGAAGCTCCGGAAGGCCGCAGGCTTCGGCGAAGGCGCGGGTGCGCACGATCGCGTTATGGCCCCAGAAGTTGGCTTCCGAGCCCGACCACCACAGCAGTCCGGCGCTTGCGATGGGGCCGTAAGCCTCGCTCGCGAACTGCATCCAGCGTTGGAACAGGGTGCGCGCGTTGGTGATCATCGGCACCGTCTGGAGCAGGCCGATCGAGGGACGCTCCTCCATGATCGAGGCCATGCCCACGATCGTCTCGCCGCTCATCATCGAATCGGCGTCGAGCACCAGCATGTTCTCGTAGGCGCCGCCGAAGCGCTTGACCCATTCGGCGATGTTGCCGGGCTTGCGGGCGATGTTCTTCTCGCGGCGGCGGTAATAGATCTTGATCGGCGCGTGGTCGGCCAGTTCGTGCCAGGCGGCTTCCTCGCGCTTGCCGTGGAAGGGGTTGGAATCGCTGAGGACGAAGAAGTCGATCCACGGCGCGCCGCCGGCTTCGGCGATCGAGTAGGCCATGGCACGCACGCGGGCGAAGACTTCCTCGACGCCCTCGTTGTAGACCGGCATCAGCACGGCGGTCTTGTGGCGCAGGCTGGAGGCCGGGCTTGGCAGCGCGGTGAAGCCGGGATGCTCGCCGGTGATGAGCTTGAGGAAGCCCATCGTCGCGGTAACGAAGCCGAACGAGATCCAGCAGAACAGCGGCACGAAGAACACCAGCAGCAGCGCTTCGACCCAGTCGAGCCCGTCGCGCGAGAGTTCCATGCGCACCGTGCTCGATGCGGCGAGGCCGATGGCGGCAGTGAGCGCGAGCAGCAGCAGGCGCTTGACCAGCATCCCGTGCGGCGCGGTCTTCACCTCGCGCGCGCCGGGCGGATTGCCCCACAGGTTCTGGATCGGCATCGCCATGGGCGATTCGGCCGGAAGCATCGGCGAATGGTTCATCGGCGTCGCACTCACGATTCTAGAGCCTTGATAACGGTCTCACTGAGCGCGGAGTTGCCGCGCTTGAGAAAAAGTCGGAACTGGGGCTGGGTCAGGGCGGCGGATCGCACGTCGATCATCGCTCGCCAGCGCCCGTCAGACCGCGCCACCGGATAGGCGACGGCGGAGACCACCGCAGCCTTGGGCAAGTCGGTATCGGGCGTGACGCCGCTGGTCCGGTCGAGGCCCGCCAGCGCGGGACCGGAGAAATCGAACACGAACTTGCGCACGCCTTCCAGCGGCGGCGAACCCGGACTGCCGCCGGGGCCTTCGAACACATCGACGCAGCGTGAGCCGCCATCGATGGTCGGGTCCTTGGACGTCCAGGTCAGCCGATAGGCGAAATCGCGGCGCTGCCCGGCCTTGGCGGGACGGTCGGGGCGCCAGAACAGCGCGATGTTGTCGAGCGTCTCGCTGCCCGTCGGCATTTCATAGAGGCCGACCGCGCCCGCGCCCCAGTCTCCCTTGGGCTCGACCCAGAGCGAGGGGCGACGGTCGTAGAATACGCCGTCGTCCTGATAGTGATCGAAAGCCTGGTCGCGCTGCAGCAGGCCGAAGCCCTTTGGCGAATCCGAACGCAGCGCGTGAAGTCGCGCCACCGCGGGATTTTCCAGCGGCCGCCAGACCCGCTCGCCATTGCCCGACCAGATCGCGAGGCCGTCCGAATCGTGGATTTCCGGCCGCCAGTCGCCGTGCGTACGGGCGGGGCTCGACTGATCGTACCAGAACATGCTCGAAGCAGCGCCGAGGCCCAGTTGCTTGACGTCCTTGCGCAGGAACAGCGCCGCAGTGACGTCCTGCGTCACCCCATTCGCCGTCTTGCGGCAATCGAACGCATAGGCGCCGGCAAGGCTCGGCCCGTCGAGCAGGGCATGGATGCGTACGCTGTCGGCGCCGGTCTGCTCGATCCAGAAGCGGGTGAAGTCGGGAAACTCCTCGCCAGTGGCAAGGCCGGTGTCGATGGCGATGGCGCGGGCCGAGAGGCCATACTGGTCGCGGTCGCCGGAGGAGCGGAAATAGCTCGCGCCCTGAAAGGCCAGCCAGTCGCTGCGGCCGGTCGCGTCCATGACGCGGAAGCCTACGGCGTCGGTGTTGTGGCCGCCGACGAACAGATCGCTGGTATCGACGATCGCGCGCGCCTGCCCGCCCTCGACGACCGAGATGACGACGGGCTTGGGCGCGGTGCCGCGCACGGCGGGGAACAGCCGCACGTTGCCCGCGACCATCGGCGCATCGCCGTAAGTCAGCTTCCCGGCCGCATCGTAGTCGGCGGCGGCGCGCGTGGATTCGGCGATCGGCGCATAAGGCTTGCGGGCTAGATCGCGGGCCTGGGCCACCAGGCGATCCCACGAGAACGGCTCGGGCGTACCGAGACGACCGCCCGTCGCGGCCTTCACCCCGTCAGGCAGGGCGCTTGCCGCTGCGAGCGCCGCCATCAGCCCCATGGCCGTGCGGCGCGACATCTGCGCGTCGTCGTTCAGAATGCTGCTTACCCTTGTTGCCTCGGATTTTCCGTCGAATGCCCATACGCACGGACGCGGCAATTGTTGCAGGAGGAACCTTTCATCCGCCTGACTGGCCGCCTCCGGCCGTCGCGTCCCGCCAACCGATGATCGCGCGATCGCCGGGTTTGAGGTCGTTCGCGAAGACTTCGGTGCGCTTGCCGTCGCTGGCGCCGACGGTGACGTAGACCCGGCGCGGCTCGCCGCCGTCGAGCACGAAGATGCGCTCGCGCCGCTGTGGTCCACGCGCGCCCGGCTCGAATTCCAGCGCGGCATTGGGGACCAGCAGCACGTTCTGCCGCTCGGGCAGTTCGATCTCGACGGTGGCCTTCATGCCGGGACGGACCTGCGGGCCGGGCTTTTCGATCGTGAAGACGGCAAGCGGCGGTGTGGTCTGCGGCGGCGGAGATACGCGCATCAGCGTCAGCGTGGCCGATTGCGGCGCGTCGGGCAGGGTATCGAGCCGGATACTCGCAAGCGTTCCCGCCTTGATCGGCTCTGCCCTGTGGGTGTCGAGCGGGACTTCGATGGTCAGCGGTGCGATGCCCTGCGCGATCGTGAACAGCGGCTGGTGATCGCCGATCATCTGCCCCGGCTGCGCATGGCGCATGGTCAGTATGCCCGAGAACGGAGCGCGCACTTCGGCTCCGGACTTGCGCGTCTCGTCTTCCTTGAACTGGATCTGCGCGGCCTTCACTTCGGCGCGCGCCGCCTCTACGCCAAGGTCCGCGCGGCGGGCATCGGCACGGGCAAGCTCGATCTCGTTGAGCGAGGGCGCGCGGCCGCCCGAGCGACGCCATACGCTCTCGAACCGGGCAAGGCGTGATCCGGTATCCTGCGCGGTGACTTGCGCCGCTTCAAGGGCGGCCTGCGCTGCAGTCAGGCGCGAGCGGCCGACTTCCACCGCGCCCTTGATCTCACCCGCGTCGATCATGGCGAGCAGTTCGCCCTGTTCGACCGCGCCGTCGCTCTTGCCGGATACCCAGGTCACGCGGCCGGGAAGCGCCGAGAACACTGTCACTTCGCCGGCGCCGCGAATCTGCCCGCGTTCGGAGATCAGCGGGGTCAGGTTTCCGCGCTCGACCGGGGTGGAATAATACGGGGAGTCGTCCCCGCTCACGAAGCGCACGAAGAACGTCATCGCCCCCAGCGCGGCGATGGCCAGGATCAGCAGGCTCAGCCAGTGGCGGAACACGCGGCGCGGTGCGGCGCCGAGCAGGGCGTCGAGCGGGGTATGCGTATCATGTTCAGTCACAGCCGGCGGTCACCGTTATCGTGGGGCCTGTCGCGGAAGGATCGGGTGCAACGACCGGTGCAAGACCTTCGCGCGCCCAACTCCCGTCCTGCCCGGACCAGAGATCGAGCGTCGCCGTCACCCGGGCCGCGCGCGCATCAGCCAGCGCGAGTTCGACCGCGAGCGCGGCGGCTTCGGTCACGTAAAGCGTGGAGAAGGCCCCGGCTCCCTCGCGGTAGGCGGTACGCGCGTCACGGACGGAGCGGCGCGATTCCTCCAGCGCCTGAGTCAGTCGGGCTTCCCTGAGGACGGCATCGGCCAGAACGGCCCGTTGCGGGTTCTCCGGTGCGGCCGAGGCAAGCGGGTCTACCGCAGGATCGGGAAGCGTCCCCGGGGTGCCGAGCTTCGCGGCAAGGGCATCGGGCTGATCCCCGACAAGGCGGGCCAGTTCGGCAATGGCCTGATCGAGCCGCCCTTGCGCGAACCCCAGTTCACCCTGCGCGGTCTCGTCCTGCGAACGGGCGAGCGATCCGTCGATCGCCGGAACGAGCCCGGCCTCACGGCGGAACTGGGCGACTTCCGCATTATCCTTGTACTGAGCCCGCAGATTGCCGCGCAGCGCGACGTCTTTCTGCAGGCGCCGCACTTCGACATAGGTAAGCGCGATCTGCCGGGCGAGTCGTTCCCGACGCGCCGATACCCGGTCGACCTTCTCAGTCCTGATCTGCGGGTCGGCGTTCACGCTCTTGTCGCCGAACAGCCGCCCCAGCTTGGCGCCGATGCGTTTGGCGTCGTGCTCGGTCTGGTAATCGTACTGGCGCAGCGAAGCGATCCGGCAGATGACTTCGGGGCTGGTATCGAGGCCCTGCTGTATCAGTGTCGCCAGAACGGGGTCTCCCGCCTCACGCCACCATGCGGGGGCCGCGGGTACGACAGGAGTCTCGGCGCCGGCGGCAGGGGCCGGGGCGCTGGCGACGTCCCTCGTGGTCTCGGCGCATCCTGCACAAGCGAGCGCGAGCGCCATAAGCGCCGCGCCGCCCAGTCGCGCGCGTGGTTTCAACATTCTCGACACGTGCATTCCGATAGCACCTGAGCCCCGCGAAGCAATCATGCTGCGATAGCGAACGCAGGAATGCCCGACTGGTGGCAGGGAGCGACGGGAGATTCGCGCTTTTATGCAGGCTGAACGGGGTGATGCTGCGCGGTAAGAGGGGTTATGTAATTGCAAAGGCGCAGGAAACCGGGGTTTCTGGTGCTTGATGAACTTTTTTTGAAATTAGTGTTTGACCGACTCACCTGGTGGCCTTAGAGGCCCGTTCACCGCAGCGGACCACACGGTTTTGCATCGGTCGCCAAGCACTGACGGGCACCAAGCTCTCCGAGGTTAAAGCCGGGGACGACGGGTTGTCCGGGTTTGTTGCCTGGTGGTTCTTTGACATTGTAGGTTTAGATGAAGGGACATGTGGGCGACGGCGCCTGGTCTCGTGGGTCTTTGGGCCACGGGTACCAGTTTAAAGCAAGCCGATGCTGCATATGTCCTAACGTAACCATACGTTTTACATAGTGCAGGTATCGGCTCCCGGAGTTC